>NZ_DJUS01000056.1:54608-59289 GCF_002438365.1 Pseudomonas sp. UBA6276 | reverse complement strand
TCACGTTGGCCAGTGATCCTTATATCACTGGCAATAGCAATGGCTACGTAGAGGTTTGGTACGAGGCCACCCGCAACAGCCAGCCGGTGGGCAGCTCGCAGCGGTTGCAGCTGCATGTCGGGGCGGCGGCGGAAATACCTTGGCCGCTGCCCAAGCTGGTGGATGCCACGGGGAGCCAGGTCAACCCCTGGTCACCGGTCAGGCCGGGCACTCAGTTCGACAGCAACACGGCAACCATCGTGGTGACAGACAACCGCATCGTGTCCGGAGATACGGTGGGTGTGGTGTGGGCACTGCCCGACGGCACTCGGCCCGTTGTGCCTTGGCAAAACGCCGAGGCGTCCGGCGAAGCGCGCCTGCCGGTGCCCCCGCAGGTACTGGCGCAAAGCCTCGGTCAAACCGTTACGCTGGCATATGCCGTGTTTCGTGGGCCGCAGCAGACAGTGGTAGGTACTTCGACCGCCGACCTGCAGATCGGGCAGCTGCCAGCGTCGGCGTTGAGCGAGTTGTTCATCGTGGAAGCGGCTAATGGTGGGGCAGGGCCGGAGTTTGATGTCAGTGGGTTGACTGGGAATG
This sequence comes from Pseudomonas sp. UBA6276, assembly GCF_002438365.1. NCBI lineage: Bacteria > Pseudomonadati > Pseudomonadota > Gammaproteobacteria > Pseudomonadales > Pseudomonadaceae > Pseudomonas > Pseudomonas sp. UBA6276. The sequence continues at coordinate 58,713 of NZ_DJUS01000056.1, read as the reverse complement.
CGACTGTTAGGGTCGGACGCTGGCCCCTCATTGCAGCCGGTCAAACGGCATGGTTGACCCTTGCAGGTACCAAGCAGGATGGTACTGCGTACAGCAAATCGCTGATGACAGGTGGAGCGACGGATGCGGATTGGGTCAGTCAGGGGTTCAAGACATTCAGCATCCTTAATGATGAGTTGAAAGGTCTTAAAAACGAGAGTCCGCTTACTGTTACGTTCAAGGTGTCATTGGCCAATGGCGACGCAAGCACGGCAACAGGTTTTGCTTCCAAGATTTATCAGGTAAAAACTCGCGAAATCAAACCGCTGCCTGCTCCTGTTGTGCTTGAAGCAGATCCGGCAAGTAATACGCTGAACTTGTTCAAAAGAATCAATGCGGCCACCATTACTATCCATGATGATGGATACTTGGTAAAGGGAGATCAGATCACGATGTACTGGGTCGGGACACCTTCGAACGGTTCGAAGGAGGAGACCAAAGTTGTCGGAGACTCAGGAGTGCCTCAGTTCAGCGTTCCGCTGGCTATTATCACGGCCAGCGCTGAGCGTAGTGTTACTGTCTACTATAAAGTTAATCTAGGTGGGGGAGGCAAAGTAATTACTTCATCTACTTTGCAGGTGTTCATCTCGAATAGACCGATGCTTGGGACGGCAAGATATAATCCAGGCGGTGCAGGTTCAGGGACTGTACTATATAATTTCCGCTTCTCAACCGGGTCGATCTCGGTGCCCCCTAATCTGGCGGTAGGAGCCGATATAGTGACCAGCAGTGCCGCCTACCCAGATAGACAGCTTTGGATTGATTACGCAAACGCGGGCTCTGGTAAACTCAATCTGATTGGAAGTCAGCCCGAGTGGCGCTCAAACGTTTTCCCAACAAATGTACCCGGAGTGGCCATGAAGCTAGTATTTAACGGCTCTTCAAACGCGGAGCAAGCCGGTCCAAGCGACGCCTACATCAACGGAAGTTTTGAAACGTCCCATGTTTTTCAACTGAAATTTGTAAAAACAGGTCCAATCACCAGTGGGACTGTTTACGCTGGCGATCTATCCACCGAATTCAGCGGTTCCAATCAGTACCCCGTTTATACTGTAAGACTACTTAGCCCCTTATCTTTTCATTCGGATGGCGTTAACGCTGATTACGGCCGAAGTTTCATGCATCAAGGCATGCCGCTAGAAGTGGTGCCATCTGATACGCAAGAGAGGTCAGGAAACGATCATGTAGTAGTGGTTTCTGATGGCTTGGAGGCTATACCAAGGCGATAGCTCCAGATACTAGCCTATGGAAAAGCGAAGCATGGCTTGCTAAGGTTATGGCTCAGTCAATGTTTATGCCTAGTGCGACGCTGGCCTATGACTAGGCTCATTATTGAAGACGTACAGTACGTTGATGGCGTATTGGGGATGTTGGCCGCTTGGCCTCCAATACGAGCTTCTTCGGGCCTCGTATCATTCCCTATGGGAATGGTGCGAGGTGTAAGCTTCAACATATTCACGGGATCTGGGCAGTGTCTGAGCGTCTATTTTTTTGCAGGTGTTTGTAAAACTTCTCTTACGTGGCGCAATTCTAAGCGTGTGGTGCTACGTAGTTTGACGTCGTTCCCCAGCTATCCTGGGCTGGAGGTGGTCTCTGACGTGGCGTATGGGTGATGCTCAAGTAGTGAGCCGAATGACTACGGCTTTGCTCCATATCTGGCTGTGGAACAGATGCTTGCGGTTTTTATCTTCATAGAGTTGTTTTTGCACAAGGCATTGGGTAGCCTTGACCGGTCGCTGCCAAATCAGCGGCCGGGTTTGGTCACCCGATGACGTTTAGGCGCACAGCGCCACCATGGTTCATGCGGGGCGTTTTTTTACGTCTGCGTGATGCTCTATGGCGGCTGTGCGCGGGGCATCCTCGGATGCGCCGGGTGCCTAACGTCCCGGTTGACCAACCTGCGTACAGCTGCCACCTATCGTTTGGTCACGAGATGTGGCGGCGTCACTTACGTTAGGAGCTCCACCATGGTCAAGCCGACCCCCGATCCCCCCGTCGTTCCACTCCCGCCCGATCAGCCTCTGTTTCATTACCCAAGCGTCTCCGAACATGTCGATGGCCACACCGTGGCTACTCGTCACAACGCACAGATGCCAGCGCCGCCGAAGCCTTGCTGGTGGCAGTCCGGGCGACAGGGCTAAAGGTTGTACCGCGCGAGCGGGACGGCCGCTCGTGCTTCCCATTGATGTTGAAAAGGAAATTGACCATGGTGGAAATCATTCAAACCTGCAATGTGCCTGTAGGGGCGTGTGGGTCGGATAAACCGGCGTTGTTCAGTGTGAATGCCGGTATTGCGCTGGAGGAGGCACTGGCGCAACTGGGGGTGTTGCTGGAATGCGCTCAGCTGACGGCGAATGAGTTGTGGGATGCGCCGGATCGGAGTTTGCTGGGTGTGACGTTGCATTGCATCGAGCATGCGCAGGCGGTGGTGGCTTCGTTGCGGGTGCCGCAGGATTGATCCTGTGGGCGTCTTGCCTGGTATGTGTGTGGGCAGGGCCGGCCTCTTCGCGGGCAGAGCCCGCTCCCACAGAGGGGGGACGGCCTCTTCGCGGGCAGAGGGCTCGCCGCCCGCCCCGCTCCCACAAAGGGGGCGCGTGGGCTGGTGGGTGGTGGCGCGGCCGCTACCTTTGCCCCGGTGTTGGGTGGTGGCGTATTACGCTATAATCCCGGCCTTTCGCCGCCCGCCGCCCCTGATGGCCGCCCGCGCATCTACTTCCGTTCAAAGAGGCTAGACCCTTGGCATTGACGATTCTTGGCCTGTCCGGCGCCCTTAGCCATGACCCTTCCGCGGCCCTGTACATCGACGGCAAGCTGATTGCCGCCGCCGAAGAAGAGCGCTTCGTGCGCGACAAACATGCAAAGAACCGCATGCCCTACGAATCGGCCAAGTTCTGCCTGGAACAAGCCGGCATTAAGCCGTCGGACGTCGATGTGGTGGCGATTCCGTTCGCGCCCATCAGCCTGTTCGGCAAGGCGCGCTGGCATTACGCCAAGCGCTATTGGTACGCCCCGGACCGCGCCCTCGACGCGCTGTTGATGGGTAACCGCCGCTACAAGCGCTACCGCAACAAGATCGTCTTCTGCCTGGAGCAACTGGGCTTCGACGCGAAGAAGATCAAGATCGAACCGGTCGAGCACCACCTGGCTCACGCCTCCAGCGCCTACCACTGCTCGGGCTTCCAGGAAAAAACCGCGATCCTGGGCATCGACGGCAAGGGTGAGTACGCCACCACGTTCTTCGGCTACGGCGAGAACGGCAAGATCCACAAGATCAAGGAGTTCTTCGACCCGGATTCGCTGGGCGGCCTGTACGGCGCGATCACCGAATTCCTGGGTTTCGAGATGCTCGACGGCGAGTTCAAGGTCATGGGCATGGCGCCCTATGGCGACGCCAGCAAGTACGATTTCTCGCGCCTGGCCTCGTTCGAGAACGGCGAGTTGGTGATCAACACCGACTACGCCAACGTCATCGGCCTGCGCCGCTATAAAGAGAAGGGCAAGGGCTTCTATTTCTCGCCCAAGCTGATCGAGTGGCTGGGCCCGAAACGCGAAGGCGACATCGCCGACGAGCCGTACATCCACTACGCGGCCAGCATGCAGGCGCTGTTCGAGAAGCTCGCCTTGCAGATGATCGACCACTACCTGGGCGATGTGCTCAAGCAGACCGGCAAGCTGGCCTTCGCCGGCGGCTGTGCGCTGAACGTCAAGCTCAACCAGAAGATCATCGCCCGCCCGGATGTGAAGGAGCTGTTCGTGCAGCCTGCTTCCGGCGACGCCGGTACGGCGGTGGGTGCGGCGGCCTATGTGTCCCATGCCCGCGGTGTGCCCGTGGAGAAAATGGAACACGTGTACCTGGGCCCGTCCTACACCAACGAAGACGTGATCGCCGCCTGCGCGCGCCATCCGAACAAGCCCAAGGGTCGCATGCTTGGCAACATGCCCAAGCAGATCGCCCAGATCATGGTCGACGGTAATCCAGTGGCCTGGTTCCAGGGGCGCATGGAGTTCGGCCCACGCGCGTTGGGTGGTCGTTCGATCATTGGTTGCCCGAGCGTGCCGGGCGTGG
>NZ_DJUS01000056.1:50771-54561 GCF_002438365.1 Pseudomonas sp. UBA6276 | reverse complement strand
GCCCCTCGATGCTCGACACCGTCGCGCCGCAGATGATCAAGATCGATCACCCGGCGCCGTTCATGACGTTCACCTTCGAGGTGGCCGAAGAATGGAAGACCCGTGTGCCGGAAGTGGTCCATGAAGATGGCACCTCGCGCGCCCAGGTGCTCAAGCGCGAATACAACCCGCGNNGGCGAACCGATGATCTGCTCGCCGACGGATGCGTTGAACATGTTCTATGGCTCGGACCTGCAGTACCTGATCATGGAAGACATTCTGGTGGTCAAAGAGGGCGCCAAAGCCTATGACACGCTCGACTGAGCGTCATGTACTGCAAATCTGCCACGGCTATGACGGGCTGCTTCTCGAGGGCGCCCGTCAATACGCCGGCGTGTTGGTGGGCCGTGGTTATCGGGTCACCACCGTGTTCTTGACCGGCGTAGCCGATGCTCGGGTGGCCGCCGACTGCGAGAGCGATGAAGTGCTGTTCATGGCCTGCAGCGCCGAGGCCTTGGCAGGTCTGAAGCGCGGTGCCATCGGCGAGCTGCGCAAGATTGCCTCTGCGCGAACATTCGCTTTCTGCATCGCGCACCAGTTCGAGCCTGTCTACGTTGCCCTGTTGGGCACTTCGCTGCGGGTGATTGGTGTGCATCATGCGTTTGGTGCCTATCAGCGCCGTTCGCGCCGGCTGTTTGTGCAGCTGTTCCGCAGACGCCTGGGGCTGCTGGGTGTGTCCGATGTGGTACGCGACGACATTCGCCGCTGCCTGCCTGGCTGGGCATCGGAGCGTATTGCCACGCTCTATACCCGCATGAATACCTTCACCCTGCAGAAGCAGTTGCTGCCGGCGGCCGAAGCCCGCCGGGCCCTGGGCCTTGCGCCCGATGCCTGGATCGTTGGCAACGTGGGCCGTCTGCATCCGGACAAGGACCAGGCCACCTTGCTGCGCGGTTTTGCCCTGGCCTTGGCAAAGCTGCCTGAACGAGCGCTGCTGGTGATCATCGGCTCCGGGGAGCAGGAACAGCACCTCAAGGACCTGGCCGTGGAGCTGGGTGTCGCCGAGCGGGTGCGTTTGCTGGGCCAGGTGCCGCAGGCCCGGTTGTACTTCAAGGCGTTCGATGTGTTCGCCTCGAGTTCCACCAGCGAGCCTTCGGGCAGGGTCCTGCTCGAAGCCATGGTCGCCCATGTGCCGCTCCTGGCGGCGGCCTGCGGCGCTGCGCAGGAGATCGTCGAAGGTGCCGGTATCCTGTTCCCGCAGGGTGATGCCGAACGTCTGGCCCAGGGCCTGGAGCACATGGCCACAATGGATCGCTACCAGCGTGCGCGGTACGAAATGCTCATGGCCGAACGCCTGGACGCCCGCTTCTGCGAGCGCGCGGTGCGCAGGGCCTTCTGGCAACTGCCGATGGTCACGACACTGACGGCGCAAACATGATGCTCAACAGATTGCAAAGCGTACGCGAGCGGGGCTGGCAAACGCTGGATGCGTCCAGCTACGCACAGGCCTGGACACAGTTCGGCGGCAGTGTGGCCACTCATCCACTGGTGGTCGAGCGCCTGGCCGCGCTGGCCGGCATCCCGGTGCGCTATCTGGGCTGGGAACACGCGGGTGAACTGGTCGCGGCCATACCTACTTGGGGTCGTTACCTGGCGTTGTCCAAGGACGTGCTCAAGCAGCACGGCAAGAAGGGCTTGTACGATCTGGGCAATGCCGAGTTGATCCTGCCGGCAGCCAAGGATGCCCAGGCGCCGCTGCGCCACCATGGCCGTTACCTGTCCGAACTGAACCAGGGGCGTTTCAGCGGCTTGAAGGCGCAGGCCGAAAGCCTGGCCATGGCGCGCACGCCGGAAGACTTGTCGAAGAAGTTTCGCTACAACCAACGTCGTGAACTGCGTCTGCTGGAAGAGGCGGGCGGGGTGGTAAAGCCTGTCGCCGAGTTCAGCAGCGCCGAGCTGGCGGCGATCTATTGCGATCTGTTCCAGCGGCGCTGGGGTTTTGCCGCAACCGGTGCCGAACGCATGGGCGAGGTCATCGAGATGCTGCGCGAGCTGATGATCGGGTCGGTGCTGCTGCTGGATGATGCGCCGATCGCCATCCAGTTGGTGTACCGCGTCGAGGCTCCGGAATGGGTCAGTGTGGAGTACATCAATGGTGGTGTGGATCCGCAGTCCCGTGCGTTCAGCCCTGGCAGCGTGCTCAGTTATCTGAATACCCAGAGTGCCTGGGAACAGGCCCGCGCGGTGAACAAGCCGCTGCGTTTCTCGTTTGGCCGGGCCGATCGCGAATACAAGGACCGCTGGTGCAACCCCGTTCCGGTGTTTCAGGCATGAGCCGCAAGCAGGCGTTGCTCGCCCGGCATCGGCGCAACAAGCGGCGTGTGCTGTTGGTTGGGCTGACGGTGATGCTGCTGGCGGGGGTACTGATCGCCTGGTGGTTGCCGCTGCCCCTGCTGGTGCTGGCCTGGGTGGCCCATGAGGCGTGGTTTGCCGATCATTTGTTCTATTCCCCCGGCGACGATTACGCCTACAGTTTCGACAGCACCGCGGAGCTGGCCGGGGTCAGCCTGAACGGCGAGCTGCTGCAGGTCACGGAGCGTCTGGAAGCGGCGGATACCTTGATTCTGGCGGTTGATGTGAAAGCGTCCTGGCTGGGTCGATTCCTGGATCCGTGCGTGCAACTGCAGGGCGTCGAGCTGGCGGACCGGCAGACGTTCGAGCGCGGTGTCGATGGTTTGCGCTATCTGAACCTGAGCGGCTTTGCTGACGAACTGAACCAGGGCCGCCTGCGGGTGCGTGGGCGTTTCTGTGGGATCGTCGGGGAACCGCGGTTGTGGCGCTTCCAGCATCCGGATTTCACCCAGCAGCGGGTCATGGTCATCGCACCCCATGCCGACGACGCCGAGTTGGCGGCTTATGGTTTGTACAGCCGAGCGGCGAGCAGTTGGATCGTGACCGTGACGGCAGGGGAGATCGAAGCCGAGCACTATCAGGCGATGGGGCTGGCGCCGGCCCAGGCGGCGCGCCTGAAGGGACGGCTACGGGCCTGGGACAGTCTGGCCGTGCCGCGCTGGGCTGGGGTACCGGCCGATCAGTGCGTGCAGTTGGGGTATTTCTGTCTGCAACTGCCGGCCATGCAGGCGGCGCCCGAGCAGCCGTGTGGCTCGCGTGAGGCGGACATGACCGATATCCGCCCGTTCCGCCAGCTCAACCCTTTCGCCTTGCCAGCGGACGCCGACGGCGCGCCGACCTGGAGCAACCTGGTGGCGGACCTGCGCGAGCTGTTGCAGCGTGCGCAACCGGAGGTGCTGGTGATGCCGCACGCGAGCATCGATCCGCACCCTGACCACATCTGCGCCCAGGCGGCGGTGTTGCAGGCACTGGAAGGGCTGGCACACCTGCCACGCCATCTGCTGGGCTATGCCAATCATTTGCATGACAACGACCGCTGGCCCATGGGCAGTGCAGGCGAGGGCGTGGCCCTGCCGCCGTTCTTCGATGCCCGCGAGCGGCTGGTGCCGTGCAGCCTGCCGGTCAGCACCACGGTGCAGATGGACAAGGCCATGGCCCTAGGCATGATGCACGACCTGCAACCGCCGGCCCCGTTCAAGCGTCGCGTGCGGCGCTGGCTGCAGTGGTTGCTGGCGGGTCGACGTTGGCCGGCCACCGGTGAGAACGAATTCTTCCGCAAGGCAGTGCGCAGTCATGAGTTGTTCTGGCGCAAGGAGTTGTAAGGCGGCGTTGGGGCGTTGAAGAAAGCTGCACGGCGTTCTTGCAGGTACATCGCCTGTACCGCCGACGCGGCTTGCGC
>NZ_DJUS01000056.1:0-50738 GCF_002438365.1 Pseudomonas sp. UBA6276 | reverse complement strand
CCGCTGCTACAGGGGGTGTGTTCTTGCGGGTACGCCGCGTGCGCCGCTGATGCGGGGGGTGCGGATTTCAGGCGGGCACCGCGATCCCCTGTAGCAGCGGTGCAAGCCGCGTCCGGCCATACTTCGTTGGGCCTGGTGTTATTTCAGAACGGCTTTGTTCAGCTCCGCCAACGGGAAACACGCGGTCAATCGCTCGCGCTCCAGGTAGCGGGAGAAATGCTCCAGATTGCGCTTGATCAAGCGCCTGGACAAAGGCCCTCGCGTGAAGCTCATGTCGGCCATGTCGATCAAGCCCAATGCCCCTTCGGGCGTGACGATCACATTGCCCAGGTGCAGCGAGCGGAAATACACCCCGCAGCGGTGCAGCTGGCGGACCAGGGCGATCAGTGGCTCAAGGCTCTCCTGCCAGGTGAACTCGGCAGTGTCCATCAACTGGCGCAGATTCCTGCCGGGCAAGGGCTCGTACAGCACGGCCGTCATGCCGGGCTTGTCCAGACGGTAGTGCTGCAGCACCTTCAAGGTCGGCACGCCCAGTTGCTGAAGACGCTGGGCATTGGCGATGAAACGCGCCGAATAAGGACGCAGCAACGCCGAGGAAAACAGGCGTTTGCGACGGAACAGCTTGAGGATGTTCCCGTCCGCGAGCAGGTACACTTTCGCGCCATGGCTGTCGGCCTCCAACACCTTGGCGCCAGCGGTCAGCGTGTCAAAAGCGGCCTGAGGAAGGCGGGTGCATTGCATCGTGATAAAGCCTTGATTGAAGAGGGCGGTTGGCATGATGCCCAAAAGCGGCGGCATGTTCTACCGCCAGGCCCACGGCAGTGCCTGGTTCGCGGCCACGGACCGCTCCTACGGGGGCAGTGTTTCTGTAGGAGCGGCCATTGGCCGCGAACCAGGCGCCGCGGTGTGTCAGGCAGACCACAGCGCGCCCTTTGCGGCCACGGACCGCTCATACAGGCCCCTGTGATAAAGTTCCCGTTCTACGCCAACAGTGAGTTAGACGATGAGTGATTCACCGCGCCCAGCGGAACAGGATTCAAGCCTGAAAATCTATTTGCGACTGCTCAGCTACGTTCGCCCCTACGTGGGCATGTTCCTGATCAGTATCCTAGGTTTCGTGATCTTCGCCTCGACCCAGCCCATGCTGGCCGGGATCCTGAAGTACTTCGTCGACGGCCTGAGCAATCCCGAAGCGGTGCTGTTTCCCAACGTGCCCTACCTGCGCGACCTGCAACTGCTGCAGGCGGTGCCGATCCTGATCGTGCTGATCGCCGCCTGGCAGGGTCTGGGTTCCTACCTGGGCAACTACTTCCTGGCCAAGGTATCGCTGGGGCTGGTCCACGACCTGCGTGTGGAGCTGTTCAACAAACTGCTGGTGCTGCCCAACCGCTACTTCGACACGCACAACTCCGGCCACCTGATCTCGCGCATCACCTTCAACGTGACCATGGTCACGGGCGCTGCGACCGATGCCATCAAGGTGGTGATCCGCGAAGGCCTGACGGTGGTGTTCCTGTTCATCTACCTGATCTGGATGAACTGGCAACTGACCTTGGTGATGCTTGCCATCCTTCCGCTGATTGCGGTCATGGTCGGCAGCACGAGCAAGAAATTTCGCAAGCAGAGCAAGAAGATTCAGGTCGCCATGGGCGACGTGACCCACGTGGCATCCGAAACCATCCAGGGCTACCGGGTGGTCCGCAGCTTCGGCGGCGAAGGCTACGAGCAGACCCGTTTCGCCAAGGCCAGCCAGGGCAATACCGACAAGCAATTGCGCATGACCAAGACCGGCGCGATCTACACGCCGATGCTGCAGCTGGTGATCTACACCGCGATGGCCGTGCTGATGTTCCTGGTGCTGTACATGCGTGGCGACGCCACTGCCGGTGATCTGGTGGCCTACATCACCGCAGCCGGTTTGCTGCCCAAGCCGATACGCCAGCTGTCCGAAGTCAGTTCCACGGTGCAGAAGGGTGTTGCCGGTGCAGAAAGCATCTTCGAGCAATTGGACGTTGCCCCCGAGCTGGACACCGGCACGGTGGAACGCGAGCGCGTCAGTGGCCTGCTGGAAGTGCGCAACCTCAACTTCACCTACCCCGGCACTGATCGGCAGGTGCTCAACGACATCAATTTCACTGCCAAACCGGGGCAGATGATCGCTTTGGTAGGGCGATCGGGCAGTGGCAAGTCGACTTTGGCCGGGCTGATCCCACGCTTTTATCATCACAACGAAGGCGAAGTGCTGCTCGATGGTGTGGAGATCGCCGATTATCAGTTGCGCAATCTGCGTCGGCACATTGCGCTGGTGACCCAGAGCGTGACGCTGTTCAACGACAGCATCGCCAACAACATCGCCTACGGTGATCTGGCCGACGCGCCGCGCGAGGACGTGGTGGCGGCTGCGGCAGATGCCTATGCCAAGGAGTTCGTCGATCGCCTGCCCGAAGGGTTCGACACGCAGGTCGGCGAGAACGGCGTGCTGTTGTCCGGTGGTCAACGCCAGCGCCTGGCGATCGCTCGGGCGCTGCTCAAGAATGCACCCGTGCTGATTCTCGACGAAGCCACCTCGGCGCTGGACACCGAGTCGGAGCGGCATATCCAGGCAGCGTTGGACCACGTCATGAAGGGGCGAACCACCTTGGTGATCGCCCACCGCTTGTCGACCATCGAGAAGGCCGACCAGATTCTGGTGATGGACCAGGGCCGCATCGTCGAGCGCGGCACCCACGCCCAGTTGCTTGCGCAGAACGGCTATTACGCCAGACTGCACGCCATGGGCCTGGACGAGCCGGCGAAAACCGACATCACCTGACCCCCTGTTTGCTCTGCCGGGCAGGGCACGGCACGTGGTCTGTGAGAGCGGAACTGTGAGAGTGGGGCTGTGGGAGTTGGGTTGTGGGAGCGAGACTGTGGGAGCGGGTCTCTGCCCGCGAAGGCCTCACCGCGATCTGCCTGCCCTACCGCGTCGTCTTCTTCGCGGGCAGAGCCCGCTCCCACAGGGGCGGGCCGGGCACGGCATTTGGTCTGTGGGAGCGGGTCTCTGCCCGCGAAGGCTTCACCGCGACCTGCCTGCCATACCGCGTCGCCTTCTTCGCGGGCAGAGGGCTCGGCCGCCCGCCCCGCTCCCACAGTAAGGGCAGGGGCGGGCCTATCGGGTGCTTGCGTGTTAATATCGCCGCCCTGTTCATTTTGTATGTGGGTTGCCCATGAAGTTATCCATGCCGCGATTCGAATCGGCCCCTGTATTGGTGGTCGGCGATGTCATGCTCGACCGTTACTGGCATGGCGGTACTTCGCGCATTTCCCCGGAAGCGCCGGTCCCGGTGGTCAAGGTCGAGCAGATCGAAGACCGTCCTGGTGGTGCCGCCAACGTCGCGTTGAACATCGCAGCCTTGGGCGCACCGGCTTCCCTGGTCGGCGTGACCGGGACCGACGAAGCCGCCGACAGCCTGAGCGACAGCCTCAAGGCCGCCGGCGTCACCGCGGTGTTCCAGCGCATTGCCCACCAGCCGACCATCGTCAAGCTGCGGGTCATGAGCCGCCATCAACAATTGCTGCGCATCGATTTCGAAGAAGCGTTCGCCACCGACCCAGCGGCGCTGGCCGCTGAGGTCGACGCGTTGCTCGACGGCGTCAAGGTGCTGGTCCTGTCTGACTACGGCAAAGGCGCCCTGAGGAATCACCAGGCGCTGATCCAGGCGGCGCGTGCACGCGATATCCCGGTGCTGGCCGACCCAAAGGGCAAGGACTTTTCGATCTATCGCGGTGCCAGCCTGATCACGCCCAACCTCAGTGAATTCGAAACCATCGTCGGCGGCTGTGCCGATGAGGCGGACCTGGTGGCCAAGGGCGCCACGCTGATGCGCGACCTCGAGCTGGGCGCCTTGCTGGTGACCCGCGGCGAGCACGGCATGACCCTGTTGCGCCCCGAGCATCCTGCCTTGCACTTGCCTGCACGAGCTCGTGAAGTGTTCGATGTGACCGGCGCCGGGGATACGGTGATTTCCACGCTGGCGGCGGCCATCGCAGCAGGTGAAGAACTGCCCCATGCCGTGGCGCTGGCCAACCTGGCGGCGGGTATCGTGGTCGGCAAGCTGGGGACCGCGGCGATCAGCGCGCCTGAACTGCGCCGGGCGATCCAGCGCGAGGAAGGTTCGGAGCGTGGTGTGTTGAGCCTGGAGCAGTTGCTGCTGGCGATCGACGATGCGCGTGCGCACAACGAGCGCATCGTGTTCACCAATGGGTGTTTCGATATTCTCCACGCCGGTCATGTGACGTACCTGGAGCAGGCCCGTGCCCAGGGTGATCGTCTGATCGTGGCAGTCAACGATGATGCTTCGGTAAGCCGCTTGAAAGGGCCGGGGCGACCGATCAACAGCGTCGACCGGCGCATGGCCGTGTTGGCGGGGCTGGGGGCGGTGGACTGGGTGATCAGTTTCGCCGAAGGTACACCGGAGAACCTGCTGACCCATGTGCGTCCGGATGTATTGGTCAAAGGCGGTGATTATTCGGTGGATCAGGTGGTAGGCGCCGACATCGTCAGTGCTTATGGCGGCACGGTGAAAGTGCTGGGCCTGGTGGAAAACAGCTCGACCACCGCCATCGTCGAGAAAATCCGCAGCCGTTGAAGCGTCGGGTTTTACCGCGTTCCCGCAAATGCACCGCGTCCACCGCCGACGCGGCTCGCGCCGCTGCTACAGAGACCGCATCCACCGCCGGCGCAAGCCGCGGTTTCCTAGGCACACCGCAAGTGCCGCCCCACGGTTCCAGCCCACACCCCCTGTAGCAGCGGCGCAAGCCGCGTCCGGCCACATCGCGGTTTCCCAGGCACACCGCACGACGGTAGCCGGTCGGGACAATGGGATTACTTGTGCAGACCGCTGCGCACCTTACGCACCAATACTCGCGCCTTGACCTTGAATTTCTCCAGGCTGGTACGTGGCTTCTTCGGGATGGCGAGGCCTTTTTCCGCCACCCAGTCACGCCACCGCACACGCTCGTCGCGTACCAGCCAGCCATCCTGTGCGGCGAAGCTCTCGGCCAGATAAACGCCCCGTGTGCTGGCAGCGTGCAGCTTGTCCTTCTTCAACGTGTACAGCTCGGCGACCGGCTGCCCGTCCTTCAAAGGAATCAGGTACAGGTCAGGCTTGCTGCGGCTCAGGCGGGTGATCAATTCGCCCTTTTCCAGCCGCTCCTCGACGTGGAACAGGCTCAGCCCCTTGGCCTGCGGCGGCACTTCCAGACGCAAGTCGTACACCAGCTGCAACGAAGCGGTCGGTACATGCACATACGCTCGTGGCCGTTCGATCAGGTTCAGGCTGCCGCACTTCACCGGCCGCGCCGCACCGGAGCGGGTGCTCAAGCGAAAGGGCAATTTCTCCTGATAGCGCAAGACCTGGTCATACGGTGTCGGCAGCCAGGTATCGTTGAAACGCCCGCCTAGCCAACCTTCCGACGTCTCCAGCAGGCATTCTTCGGCAATTTCCTGAATGGCCGTGTGCAGCGGCAGGTTCACTTCATGAGCCGGCACATAGCCAGAGATCAGCTTGAGCACCACGTCGCCGCGGTCTTCGCGGCGCTGGCGCACCAGCACCCAGTAGTCGCGGCCACGCCAGTTCAGGGTCAGCCGGACCGACACGCCGAGGTTGGCCAGTTCCACGCGAAAGCGTTCGCTGTCATTCACCTCGACCGGTTTGCGCCGCTCCAGGGTCTGGGCAAAATTCAACGGCATGCCCACGGCTTCATAGCTCAGGGCTTCGGGCGTGGCATCGACGGCAAGGGGCAGGGTCTTGAAATTGCCTGGATTCTTTCGGGTCAGGGTACGCGGCATTACGGCTCCTTCTTGCGTCGGGGTCGGCCGCGTCGGCGGCGTCAATTCCTGAGTAGCACGGCAGCGGCTGTCGCTACGTTGTGGGACAGGTGCAGCGGATTTATCGTTCCGACAATAGCACTGGCAACGCCTGGGTGAGCAAACAGCAGCTCGAAGCTGGCGCGCACCGGATCCACGCCCGGAGCCAGGCAGGCATGACCGCTGGCCAACGCCTTTTTCACCAGAATGGCCTTGCCGTGGGCGGCCGCGTAGTCGAGCACCGGGCGCTCGGACTGCTCGTTCAGGTTGTAGGTGACCATGGCGCAGTCCCCGGTTTCCAGGGCTTTGAGCCCGCCCTGCACGGTTTTGCCGGAAAAGCCGAAGCCGCGAATCTTGCCTTCGGCCTTCAGCGCCGCCAACGTCTCGTACACCTCACAGCCTTGGAGAATATCCAGATCGTTACCGTCCGAATGCACCAGCAACAGATCGATGAAGTCTGTTTCCAGGCGTTTCAAACTGCGCTCCACCGAGAAACGCGTGTGCTCGGCGCTGAAGTCGAAGCGTGACTGGCCCGATTCGAATTCTTCACCGACTTTGCTGACGATCACCCAGTCCTGCCGCTGACCCCGCAGCAGCGGCCCCAGGCGCTCTTCGCTGATGCCATAGGCCGGCGCGGTGTCGATCAGGTTGATGCCCAGCTGACGTGCCTGACCCAGCAACATGCGCGCGGCGCTGTCGTCGGGGATGGTGAAGCCGTTGGGGTATTTCACCCCTTGGTCGCGGCCCAGTTTCACCGTACCCAGGCCCAGGGGGGAAACCCGCAGGCCGGTGTCGCCCAGCGGGCGGTGCAGGTCGTGCAGGGTGGGCAGGCTCATGGCAGCAGTTCATCCCAGACAGGTGTGGCCAGGGCCGGCTTGGGCAGCTCTGGCAGGGGAGCATGGCTGTGCGGTGCAATGCCATCGCGCTGCAGGGCAGCGATGACGCGGTCGGCGAAATCCGGCGCCAGGGCCAGCTTGGTCGGCCAACCCACCAGCAAGCCGGGTTGATCGGCCAGAAACGCATTGTCCGGGCGCACCAGCCCGGATTGAGCGGGCTCGGCGCGATTGACCCGCAAGGTGGCCCAGCGCAGCTGGCTTTGATCGACCCAGGGCAGCAGTTGGCCGATTTCCTTCTGGGCAGCGGCGATCTGCTGCGCCGGATCGCGAGCCACGCCATCGGCTTCGGCGATCTCGCCACCCAGGTACCAGACCCATTGGCCGTCGGCCCCCGGATGGGTGGTGACGGTGATGCGCGGCTTCGGCCCGCCGCCCAGGCAATGGGCGTACAAGGGTTTCAGGTTGGCGCCCTTGGCCAGCACCATGTGCAGTGGTCGCCGCTGCATCGTGGGTTGTTCGACGCCTAGTTCCGCCAGCAGGGCCTGGATGCCTTCGCCGGCGCTGAGCACCACGCGCTGGGCGCGAATCACCCGGCCGTCAACGATCAGTCCGGCCAGCCGGTTCTGGTCATACAGTGGCACGATCCGCTCACCCGCCAGCAGCCCATCGCCGGCCAGCTCGGCGAGCCGAGCGACCAGGCTGGGCACGTCCACCACCAGCTCGGCCAAGCGATAGACCTTGCCCTTGAACGCGCGGTCCTGCAGAGCGGGCGGCAGTTGCTCGCCCTTGACCTGATCGACCCGGCCGCGCACGGCCTTGCTGGCGAAGAAGCTGGTGAGGTTGCCCGCCAGGGTGCCCGGCGACCACAGATAATGCGCCTCGGACAGCAGGCGCACGCCCGAAAGGTCCAGTTCGCCCTGGCCAGCCAGTGCTTCGCGCCAGCGGCGCGGCATGTCGGCGATGGCTTCGGAGGCGCCGGTCAGCGCGCCATGCAGGGCGTATTTGGCACCGCCATGAATGATCCCCTGGGCCTTGAAGGTCTGCCCGCCGCCCAGGCGCGCGTTCTCCACCAGCACCGTCGAATAGCCCAGGGCGCGCAGCCGCGCGTTGAGCCAGAGCCCGGCGACACCGGCGCCGACGATGACGATATCAGTGGACAGTTCAGACGGCATTGCAGACCTCGCAGGCTAGGACAGGCGGGGGAGTATACAGCCTCAGTGCCCGGTGGTTTTCGAGAACAGCTGGATCACCACCACGCCCAGCACGATCAGCGACATGCCGAGCATGGCCGGCAGGTCGAGCTTCTGCCCGTAGATGAGCAGGGCGGCGATGCTGACCATGACGATGCCCATGCCCGCCCAGATGGCGTAGGCGATACCCACCGGCACCGTGCGCACCACCAGGGTCAGCATCCAGAACGCGATGCCATAACCGGCCACCACCAGAAACAGCGGCAGCGGTGTGCTGAACCCTTTGACTGCCTTCATGGAGACAGTGGCGATCACTTCGGCGCAGATGGCGATGGCAAGAAAAGCATAGGCGTTCATGGTGGGGCTCCTGTTCGATGCAGGCATTCTAGGCGATGCACGGCCGGCGCGGGTTCGTCCATTTCGAGTGGCCACCGGGCAATCGGTTCGTAGGGTTGCGGCGGGCACTTGGTCAAGGATCATGACCTGAGTACACTTCGCCGCCATGAACAGAACTCTCTACACCTTGCTGTTTCACCTGGGGCTGCCGTTGCTGGCCGTGCGTCTGTGGCTGCGGGCGCGCAAGGCGCCGGCCTACGGGCAACGCCTGGGCGAGCGTTTCGCCTACCGGCTGCCGCCGATGCAGCCGGGGGGTATCTGGGTGCATGCCGTGTCGGTGGGCGAAAGCATTGCCGCCGCACCCATGATCCGCCAGTTGCTGCTGCGCCATCCCGAGCTGCCCATCACCGTGACCTGCATGACCCCGACCGGGTCGGAGCGCATCCAGGCACTGTTCGCTGGCGAGCCGCGCATCCAGCATTGCTACCTGCCGTACGATCTGCCGTGGGCATCCGGCCGATTTCTCGACCATGTACGACCGCGCCTGGCCGTGATCATCGAAACCGAGCTGTGGCCCAACCATATTCACCAGTGCGCCCGGCGCGGCATTCCGGTCGCATTGGCCAATGGCCGGCTCTCCGAGCGTTCGGCCAGGGGCTATGCACGTTTCTCTCGGTTGACCGCGCCAATGCTGGCGGAAATGAGCCTGCTGGCGGTGCAGACGCAAGTCGAAGCAGAGCGTTTTCTGGCATTGGGTGCGCGCCCCGAATGTGTGCAGGTGACCGGCTCGATCAAGTTCGATCTCAACGTCGACCCTGGCGTGCCTGTCCGCGCCGCTCGGTTGCGCGAACAGTGGCAGGCGAGCGAACGTCCGGTCTGGATCGCTGCCAGCACTCACGAGGGTGAAGATGAGGTGATCCTGGCCGCCCATCGTCAGTTGCTCGCCAGCCACGCCGATGCCTTGCTGATTCTGGTCCCGCGGCACCAGGAGCGTTTCGCTTCGATGCATGCGTTGTGCAAGGCCCAGGGTTTCACCACGGTGCAGCGCTCGCTCGATCAGCCGGTCACGGCGGCAACCCAAGTGCTGCTGGGCGATACCATGGGCGAGTTGCTGTTCCTCTATGCCCTGGCGGACATCGCGTTCGTCGGCGGCAGTCTGGTGGCCAATGGAGGGCACAACCCATTGGAGCCTGCCGCGCTGGCCAAGCCGGTGCTGAGCGGGCCGCACATGTTCAACTTTCTCGAGATCGGCGCGATGCTGCGCGAGGCTGGTGCATTGGTCGAGGTCGACGATGCACAGGGTCTGGCAACGGCAGTGCGACAGTGGATAGAACTGCCGCGTGATGCGGTGCGCAGCGGAGAGGCCGGGCTGGCCGTGATGCGCGCCAACCAAGGCGCGTTGAAGCGTCTGCTCGATGCCCTCGACGCCAAGCTTTAGCGCCACGCGGAACGCCGGGGGCGGCCCGAGGTCTGTTATGCATCGACCTCAAGGAGCTGCACCATGGACATCATTCGCATCATTTTCGCCATCCTCCTGCCGCCTGTCGGCGTGTTCATGCAAGTGGGCTTCGGTGGCGCTTTCTGGCTGAACATCCTGCTCACGTTGCTGGGCTACATCCCCGGCATCATCCACGCGGTGTACATCATCGCCAGCAGAAAGTAACAGCGCTGTTACCGGTGGGTTCGTCCTTCGACGAGCGCACCGGCACCCGTTCAGAGCAGGTCGACCAGCCCGCGGTCATCCTCCTGCATCACCTGCAGATAGAACCGCCACTCATGCTCCAGCGCATGTGCAAGGTTCGCGGCGTTGCGAAAGCCATGCCGCTCTTCGGCATAATAATGCGCCTCGACCGGTATGCCGTTGGCCTCCAACGCAGCCACCATGTCGCGGGTCTGCTGCGGCACGACCACCACGTCCAGCTCTCCCTGAAAGAAGATCACCGGCGCGGTGATTCGGTCCGCATGCAGCAGCGGCGTGCGGTCGGCGTAGCGCTGGTGGTCGATGTCCGGGTCGCCGATCAGCCAGTCCAGGTAATCGTTCTCGAACTTGTGGGTGACGCGCCCCAGAGCAGCCGGATCGCTGACCCCGTACTGGCTGGCGCCGGCGCGGAACACCTTGGCGAACGCCAGAGCGCACAACACCGTATAGCCACCCGCGCTGCCGCCACGCACGAACGCACGGTGCGGATCGATGCGGCCTTGAGCGGCCAGGTACTCGACCACAGCGCAGGCATCCTGCACGTCGGTTTCGCCCCAGCGCAGATGCAGGGCGTGTCGATAGGCGCGGCCATGGTTGCTGCTGCCGCGATAGTTGAGGTCGGCGACGGCAAAGCCGCGTTGAGTCCAGTATTGAATGCGCGGATCGAACACCGGATAGCACGCCGACGTCGGCCCGCCGTGGATGAACACCACCAGAGGCGGATGCCGCTCGTCGCTCTGTGCCGCGTAGAAGAAGCCGTGTGCCTGCTCGCCGCCGCTGGGGTAGCTGAGCGGGTGCGGCAGGCTGACCTGCTCGGCCGGCAATGGCGAATAGCCGCCCGCCAGGGTGCGTACGCTGTGGTCGTGGCGGTCGATGGCGATCACCGCCGATGGCTGCACCGGCGAGCCAGCGATGGCGTAGAGGTGATCGGCGTCTATGGCCAGCGCGCGAAAGCGGGTGTACTCGCCGGTGTAGTCCACGCATTGGCCTTGCCCATCGCACAGGCCCAGACGCCCGAAGCCTGCTTCGAACCAACTGCTCAGGTAGCCTTGATCGCTCGTCGGCAACCAGGTGCAGGCACCCAGTTGCCAAGGGGCCGCAGCGTGATCGGCCTGGGCGGCGGGCAGTGGCGCCCAGTCGTCGCCGACCTCGGCCCAGGGTTGCCAGAAGCCCTGCGCGTCGGACAGGCAGTACAGCCGCCCCTGTTCGTCGAAGCGCGGCTGCTGCAGGCTGAAACCACTGGCCACGCATTCCGGGACAGCCGCCAGTTCGCTGCACATCAGGCGCGTTTGCGTCCAAGGTTGATGGGGCCGATCCCATTCGATCCAGGCCAGGCGGGTGCCGTCCGGGCTCAGCGCCGGTGATGCGTAGAAGTCGGCGCCTTCGGCCAGCACGCGATGGCGCTCGCTGGCCAGGTCGATGGCCACCAGACGATGGGTGTCGCCGTCTTCCTCCACCGCCAATACCTGGCCTGCGGCATATTCCAGCCCTCCGTAGCGCATCTGGCCGAAGCTCAAAGGCTGCGGCAGGCCACCGGTCACCGGCTGACGGTACAGCTGCTGGTCGGCCTCGTTGACGAACACCAGTTCGTCATTCGCCAGGCAGAACGAGCCACCACCGTATTCGTAGACGCGGCTGCGCACGCTGTAACCGATGGGTGTCAGGCACGTTGCTATGCCGTCGTGCTCGGTCCACACACGGCAGGCGCCATCCTGGGGGCGGAACTCGTTCCAGAACACGCCGGCGGGGCCGACCCGAAGCTCGGCGAAATCGGTCCCGGCGGCGACGGCCTGGGAGGCGCTGAAGCGGTCATGCTTTGGCGATGATGCGAGAGTTTCGTTCATTGCGGAAGGCCAGTTGTTCGATCGTCTGGGTGGCGTGTTCCGCTTCTTCGCGAGCCCGCAGAATCACGCCATGGTGGGGTGACTTGCTGCACACCGGGTCAGCATTGGCAGCGTCCCCGGTCAGCATGAAGGCCTGGCAGCGGCAGCCACCGAAGTCCTTCTCTTTCTCGTCGCACGAGCGGCAAGGCTCGGGCATCCAAGCATAGCCGCGGAAGCGATTGAAGCCAAAGGAGTCGTACCAGATGTGTTGCAGGCTGTGATCACGAACGTTGGGGAATTCCACAGGCAACTGACGCGCGCCGTGACAGGGCAGAGCGGTGCCGTCGGGGGTCACGGTGAGGAAAATGCTGCCCCAACCGTTCATGCAGCCCTTGGGGCGCTCTTCGTAGTAGTCGGGCGTGACGAAGATCAGCTTGCAGGCGCTGCCGGCCGCTTCCAGCTTGGCGCGGTACTCGTTGGTGATACGCTCGGCGCGTACCAGTTGCTCACGGGTGGGCAGCAGGCCCGCACGGTTCAGCTCGGCCCAGCCGTAGAACTGGCAGGTGGCGAGTTCGACGAAGTCGGCCTCCAGAGCCACGCATAGCTCGATGATGCGGTCAATCTTGTCGATGTTGTGCCGATGGGTGACGAAGTTGAGCACCATCGGATAGCCATGGGCCTTCACCGCACGGGCCATTTCCAGCTTCTGCGCGAAGGCTTTCTTCGAGCCGGCCAGCAGGTTATTAACCTGCTCGTCGCTGGCCTGAAAGCTGATCTGGATGTGATCCAGGCCGGCGGTCTTGAAGTCGGCGATCTTCTGCTCGGTCAGGCCGATGCCCGAGGTGATCAGGTTGGTGTAGAACCCCAGCCGCCGGGCTTCGCCGATCAGTTGTGCAAGATCCTGACGCACCAGCGGTTCACCACCGGAAAAACCGATCTGGGCCGCGCCCATCTCGCGGGCTTCGGCCATCACCTTGAACCACTGCTCGGTACTCAATTCCTTGCCTTGGGCTGCGAAGTCCAGGGGGTTGGAGCAGTACGGGCATTGCAGCGGGCACCGGTAGGTCAGCTCCGCCAGCAGCCAAAGCGGCAGGCCGACTTCAGGCGTGGGTGGCAGGCTGGGCAAGTTCGATCCAGTGCTGTGCACGGGCGACCTCCATGAATTGCTCGATGTCCTCGGCCAGTTCGGGCACGCCGGGAAACTGTTCTTCGAGCTGGGCGATGATAGTGGCCACACTGCGCTGACCATCGATCAGCCCGCCGATGGCGCTGGCACTCTCGTTGAGTTTGATCATGCCTTCGGGGTAGAGCAGCACATGGCCTTTCTGCGCGGGCTCGTATTGGAAACGGTAGCCTTGGCGCCATTTCGGCGTGCTTTGACGGTCGAAGCTCATAGGGCGATCCCCTTATGCCAGACGCGCTGGTCGGTGACGCTGTGATAGGGCGGGCGGTTCAGCTCGTAGGCCATGCTCATGGCATCGAGCATGCTCCACAGGATGTCGAGCTTGAACTGCAGGATTTCCAGCATACGCTGCTGGCCTTCGACCGTCGTGTAGTGCTGCAGGGTGATGCTCAAGCCGTGCTCCACATCGCGCCGGGCCTGGCCCAGGCGGGTGCGGAAGTATTCGTAGCCGGCCGGGTCGATCCACGGGTAGTGGGCGGGCCAGCTGTCCAGGCGCGACTGATGGATCTGTGGTGCGAACAGTTCGGTCAACGAGCTGCTGGCCGCTTCCTGCCAGTTGGCCCGCCGCGCGAAGTTGACGTAGGCGTCCACGGCGAAACGCACGCCGGGCAGGACCAATTCCTGGGAGCGCAACTGGTCGGGATCCAGGCCCACGGCCTGGCCCAGGCGTAGCCAGGCTTCGATGCCGCCGTCTTCGCCAGGGGCACCATCGTGGTCGAGCAGGCGCTGGATCCACTCGCGACGAATCTCGCGGTCCGGGCAATTGGCCAGGATGGCGGCATCCTTGAGGGGGATGTTGACCTGATAGTAGAAGCGGTTGGCAACCCAGCCCTGAATCTGCTCACGGGTCGCGCGGCCTTCGTACATCGCCACGTGATAGGGGTGGTAGATGTGGTAATAAGCACCCTTGGCACGCAAGGCCTGCTCGAACTCGGCGGGGGTCATGGGGGTGTCGGACATGGTGGTTCTCCCGGGGAATGTGTTGTCAGTGCCGGCCTCTTCGCGGGCAGAGACCCGCTCCCACAGAGTTTGATTCAGCCCCTGTGGGAGCGGGTCTCTGCCCGCGAAGAGGCCCTCCCTGACACGCCGCTACAACTCGATGCTCATCCCATCGAACGCCACTTCGACACCGCGCCGGGCCAGTTCGGCCCGCTGTGGCGAGTCTTCGTCCAGGATCGGGTTGGTGTTGTTGATGTGGATCAGCACCTTGCGCTGGCGCGGCAGCCCTTCGAGCACTTCGAGCATGCCGCCCGGGCCGTTCTGCGCCAGATGGCCCATTTCGCGTCCGGTGCGGGTGCCAACACCGCGTCGCTGCATTTCGTCATCATCCCAGAGGGTGCCGTCTACCAATAGACAGTCCGCGTCCGCCATGCGTTCGAGCAGGGCATCGTCCACCTGGCCCAGACCCGGCGCATAGAACAACGTGCCACCGGTACGGGTGTCTTCCACGATCAAACCCAAGTTGTCACCCGGATGCGGGTCGAAACGGTGGGGCGAGTAGGGCGGCGCGGCGCTGCGCAACGGCAGAGGGGTAAAACGCAGGTTCGGACAGGCCGGAATCACGAAGCTGCCTGTAAGTTCGATGCGTTGCCAGTCCAGTCCGCCATTCCAGTGGCTGAGCATGTTGAACAGCGGAAAACCGGTGCTCAGGTCCTGATGCACCATGTCGGTACACCAGACCTGATGCGGGCAGCCTTCGCGCAGGCTGAGCAGGCCGGTGGTGTGATCGATCTGGCTGTCGAGCAGGACGATGGCTTGTATCCCGGTGTCACGCAGGGCACGGCCCGGCTGCATGGGCGCAAAGCTCTGCAGTTGCGCACGGATGTCCGGCGAGGCGTTGCACAGCACCCAGTTCACCCCGTCGGCGGACAGGGCAATGGACGATTGCGTGCGCGCATGGGCACGCAGGCTGCCATCGCGAAAGCCACTGCAATTGGTGCAGTTGCAGTTCCACTGGGGAAAGCCGCCGCCGGCGGCGGAGCCGAGAATCTGGATATGCATGGAGAACTCGCAGCATCAAGCCTGGAAATGAAAACGCCCCGGTCATTGGCTGGCCGAGGCGTTGCGTTGCAACTGAAGCTTAGCGGCTGGCGAAGTACATGGTGACTTCGAAGCCGATGCGCAGATCAGTGTAAGCAGGTTTGGTCCACATAAGAGATCTCCTTCTGGGTTGATGGGCTTGTAGCATTAGTCCGCCCCGACCGTAGGACGTTCAATGCTCCTTGGGGCGCTATGTTACTAAATAAGAAAGCCGCCTATGGGTATTTATTCGATAAAGTCCGTTACCTGCCCGGTAACGATCGCTGGGCCGGCACCCACGAAGGCTCCAGCGCAGGTCCCGTCGCCAGGCACAGCCAGCCGCCGGTGCCGCTGGCCAATTGCTGCGCGGCTTGGTGCAGATCGCCCGGGCGCAGCTCGCGCACGGCTCGCTGCAGGGCACTCAGGTAGTCGGCACCATGGCCGGCCTGACAGGCTTGCCAGAGCAACTCGGCCAAGGGCAGCAGGTCCATCTGCGAGCGCTCGTGGCGACTGGCGAGCTCTTCGCGCTGAGTGTCCAGCGCAGCGGGTTTCAGGGTATCGATCAGGGTTGGCAGGGTTTCGATGAAGGTCTGCACATGGCCCAGGATATCGGCCAGCGGTGCCTGGGGCGACTGGACACCGAACACCAGACCCGTACGGCCAGCCATCTGGCGCAGGCCACTGAACACGGCGTAGCCCAATTGCAGCTCGACGCGCATGCGCTGGTAGAACGAGGTCTGGCACAGCTGCGCCAGCAGGCGCCAGGCGGCTTCGTCGGCGATGCTCTGGCTCGGCACCGGGCAGAACAACAGCAGCGCCTGTTCGCTCGACTGGCAGGGCACATGACTCCAGCTCCGCCCCGATTGAGCCGGATGCGGTTGAGCCCGCTGCGGGCTGGCGGTGCCGGGCATCTTGCGCAACGCATTGTTCAGGGCGCTGCGTTCACCGTCGTTCATGCCGACGGCCAGGCCGTCCCAGCGCGCTGCGCCCCACAGCTTCTGCAAGGCCAGTGGGCGCAGGTCTTCGTCGGAGGTGCGGCTGTGGAAATAGCCCAGGCTGTGGTCGGGCAGGCGCTTGAGCAGTTCCTTGATGGGGGTCAGGGTGGTACTGGCGGATTCCTGCCCGGCCTGGTGCCAGACCTCCGGGGCCGGTATGGCCAGCAGCTCCAGGGCTTGCTCCAGCAGCGCCGGGATGGGCGCCTGCACGCCGCTCAGCTTGAGTTGCCAGTCGTCGCCCAGGCTGCTGAAGACCATCTGCACACCGGCCTGGCGTGCTTCTTCGGTGAGTTTGCGCAGGCTGTCCCGCAACGTACGGAACAGTCCCTGATGGCGCGAGGCATTGACCCGCCAGCGCAGGTACAGAGCGGCTTCATGGCTGTGCGCCGAAGCGCCGTCCCGATAGGCCAGACCTTGCGGATCCGGTACGGGATGGTCCGGGCGGCGGCTGGGGCGCAGAAAGCGGTTGCGCGGCGGCAGTCGCCAGCGACCGGCCAGGTCGCGTTCCGGACCGGCTGCCAGTGGATGCAACAGATGCTCGGGACGCAGGTGTTCGAGAATCTCGCGCAACGCCTGCAGGGCCTGTCGGCTCAACTCGCACGGCGTTTCATCGCTGTGGTGGCGAGCCAGCTCCAAGGCGCTGGCGACCTGCAAGCGGCGCTCGTTGAGCAGGCGGAATTCCTCGCGCAGGCCTTGCCAGTCGTCGTGCGCCTGGAAGAACTCCAGCCAATCGAAGCACAGCTGGCCGATCAGCGCGGTCGCCGTTTCGCCTGCTGGCGTGAGCTTGAATTCGATATTGATCAGGGCCTGGTCGGCGAAGGTATAGAACGTGCTCAGTTCCAGGGTCTGCACCAGTTGCCGACGGCGCAGCTCGGCCAACAAGCCGCCGTGCTGGCTGGCGCCCAGCCAGGTGGCGAGGAACTCCAGGGCCTGGGTGGCGCCGCGGGGCAGGTTTTCGCAGGCGAACAGCAGGTTGAAACGGCCTTTGTCCGGCGGCTCGACCGCTTCGCTCGGCGTGCCCACCAGCGGTGGCGGGGCGATCTGTTCGGCGGTGTCGCCGGGGCGCAGCGCACCCGCCGCTTTTTCTGCCATGGCACCCAGCTGCTCCAGCGGTTGCGGGCCGACCAGGCACAGGGTCATCTGTCCGGTCTGGTAGAAGCGCCGGTAGAAGCTGCGCAGGTCCTGCTGGAACGAATCGCGCGGTACCGGCAGGCTGTAGCGATTGCCGGCGTGGAAGGCCCGCAGCGGATGCTCGGCGTCCAGCGCGCTGGTCAACCATTGCTGGTGGCGCGCCTCGGGGTCGCGCGACCAGGCGACGAATTCGGCGTGCAGCACTTCGCGTTCGCGCAGTTGCTCGGCCTGGGTCATGCGCGGATGACCAAGCATGTCGCACAGACGTTCCAGCGCACCGGCGAAGGCATTCACCGGCACTTCGAAGAAATAGTCGGTGCACCGCTCGCGGGTGCTGGCGTTGATCTGCCCGCCGTGGTTCTGCACGAAGGCCATCAGCCCGTGGTCGCCGCTGTGGCGTTCGGTGCCGAGAAAGAACAGGTGTTCAAGGAAATGGGCCAGACCAGGCCAGGCGGCGGGTACGTCGTGGCTGCCCGCGGCAACGCGCATGAAGGCGGCGGCACGCTTGAGACGTGGCTCATGATGCAGGCGCACGTGCAGGCCGTTGTCCAGCACCACGTGTTCGGCGGCCGGCAGTGAAGGTTGAGGCATGTCAATTCCCTTTGAGCGGTCAGGCTGTAGGGCGTAATCGTAGCGGATTTGGGGGTAGGCGGGGGAGCCGTTCGCACTGGGATTTTCCAGACGAAACGAGCTTTTTTGCGGATTGCGGAGAAATACACATCTTGGGAGGCGATGTGGCGGCCGCCGACATGAACCGGCACCGCCAGACCACGGTCTTCAACTCAGCTCACAGACAGGCTCAAGCCTTGTCATCCTGCTCGTCCTGCTGCTCGTTGTCGTGCTTGAGCGCCGGCTTCATGCCTGGCTGTGGCGCGTGCTCGGCGTTGGGTGCGATCTCTTCGCCGTGGTTCTTCTTTTCCTGCTGGACTTTCTTGTCGTGGGCAACGTTGCGTGGGTCAGTCATGGGAATTCCTGGTGTGGGCAGATGATTCGAATACCCGTCGACGCGAAACGCTGGCAATGAGCGCCCGGGCAAGACTTGGAGTGGAGCGCTTGCCCAAGCGTTCAGTGCGTCTGATCGCTAGTAGCAGGCTGATTCAAAACGTTACCGACCTGCAGGCCAGGAACGACGCTGGCCCGAACGATGAGCGAGCTCAAGCTGGAGGGTTCAGAGTCCCCCTTGCGCGCAAATTTCAGGATTGGATTCGGTTAGCATCAAGGTTTGACACTGCTCTAGGAGCGAGCTTGAAAAAATATCAGGTAGATTCGATTCAGGTCTGGGACGACTTCGAGCACGCGGGAACACGTTACGCCATGGGCCATTTGTCATGCCATGCGGTAATGTTCAAAGGCGAAAAGCTTTCGCCGGAATTTGTGGTTACCTACGGACTGCATTGCTTCACCGATGACAACAGCGAGTACGCCATAGCCTTTGCATACCCCGATGGTCGGCACGAACGCAGGGTATGTCTGGAACGCTATGAAGCGTCCAAGAAACTCAGGGGCTTACTGGAAAAGCTTGATCAAGGCGCCCTTATTCATCAAACCAGGGATGAGCGCTTCTTTACGATGAAGATGCTCAACAGTGCTACCGGCAAGCTTGAGCTCTACAAGATCTGTCTGGCTTTTTTTCACGAGCACCGGCTATTGAGAATGCACGTGACCAGTGCATTTTTCGCCCGTAGGGGTGAAGGCGTCGACTTCCCAGTCAACAGGAAGGGTTTCAATATCTTCAAGATCGCAATGCAGACCAGAAGCAAACCTAAGGGGCTGTGTCCCAAAGAGGTCAGAAATCGACACAAGAAATGACCAGGCCAGAAACAGCGATCCCCTCTCGAGGAGGGGATCTCAGCTACCGAACAGCGTGCGTTGCGGTAGGGCAGGTCGCTGTCGCCTCGTCATGGACGAACTGCTTTGCAGCAGCAGCGGGGTGCGATCCGAAGATCCCTGTAACCACCCTGAGCGCGACCAGGTCGCAAAATAAGTATGCAAGGATCGGCAAGCGTACACAAGCCATTCAGCACTCTGGACGTACCCAGCCAGAAATCAACCGTTGTGCACGTACTTCATAGTGGTTTCTCGCCCGATCACTGACTCAGCGCATTGCCAGTAGCGACCACGGACGCCGAGGGCAGCAGTTGGCTGATGAAGCGGTTCCAGCGGGTGATGTCCGAAGGGCCGACGAACACGACGTCCGAGGCTTGCAGGTCGAACTGGCGGGCGAGCAGGAAAGCGGTTGGCTTCTTGGCGTTGAGGTAGAACACCGTGGCGGGTTGCTGGGCGCGCTCCTGGGCGCCGCGGATCACGTAGATGGCCTCGGCGTTGGCGGTTTCCTGGGACAGGCCGCCGGCGTTGCCCAGCGCTTCGAGCAGGGTGAAGGTGCTGGTGCCGTAGGTCATCACCTGGGGCGAATTGACTTCGCCGAGCACGTAGACCTTGTTCGCCCGGTTGTTGCCCAGGTGCAGCTGGTCGCCGTTCTTCAGGTAGATGCCGTTGAGCTTGGAATCCTTGCGGTTCAGGGTGTCGATGTCGAGCAGGTACTCGTGACCGTCGCGCTTGAGGATCAGCCCGGCCAGGTTGCCGCTGCCATCGTCGCCACCGGCACGGCTGACCGCTTCGATCAGCGACAACGGCACGTTGTTCAGCACCTGGGGACCTGCGTTCTTGAACGAGCCGGAAAACACCACGCGCTGGCTGGCGTAGTTCTGCACGTTGACGTCCACCTGGGTGTCGGTCAGGTAGCGCGAGAGGGCGCGTTGCAGGTCATTGCGCAGTTCGCTGACGGTCTTGCCTTCGGCCTGGATGGAGTTGATGAACGGGTAATACACGGTGCCGTCGTTGCGCACGATCTGCGTGCCCTGGGCGCGCGGTTCCTGGTTGGTCGGCGAGTTCAGCTCGACGTGGTCCCAGACGGTGATCTGCAGACCGTCGCCGGCGCCGATGCGGTAGTCGCCTGGCTTGTAGGCATACAGCGCGGCCGGTACGGGTTCGGGCCGGTACTGGTTCTGATGCTGGGCGACGGTCTGCGCGTTGATCGGCAGGACCGTGACCGGTCCGGTTTCGCCGATGTCATCGGCGGCATCCTCGGGCGTCATGTGTTGCCCTGGGGAAAACACACATCCTTGCAGCAGCACGGCGAACAACGCGACTACGAATACAGTTCGTTTCATTGCAATCTTCCTTGGAGAATCGGACTTCTCACACGGTATTTGGGAGGTTCGGAACAGCGGTGTGGCGGTGAAGTCTTTTCGTGTGGCCTAGAGCTTCTGGGCCGCGGCGAGCAGCAGACCGGCGTCGGCCAGGCCCAATACGGGGTTGCAATCGAAGGCGTCACCCAGGCGCGCCTCGTTCCAGCGGTTCTCGACGAACTGGCGCATTTCCCGTTCGAAGCGCTTTTCCGCGAATTGCAGGGCGTTCTCGCGGCAGGCGCGGGGGTTGAAACGCGATGCCTGGCTTTCGAACGTCTCGATGGCGGCGGTGAGCGCCGCCACGGTCTGCTGGTAATAGAACACCCCGGTAGGGTTGTCCTCGTTGAGCCCGCGTACGGTTTCCAGGGTGCCGCCGCGGCCGAAGGCGATCACCGGCGTGCCGCAGGCCTGGGCTTCCACCGGGCTGATGCCGAAATCCTCTTCGGCAGCGAAGACGAAGCCGCGGGCGTTCTGCATGTGCTCGCGCA
The DNA here is from genome assembly GCF_002438365.1 of Pseudomonas sp. UBA6276. NCBI lineage: Bacteria > Pseudomonadati > Pseudomonadota > Gammaproteobacteria > Pseudomonadales > Pseudomonadaceae > Pseudomonas > Pseudomonas sp. UBA6276. The sequence goes on along the minus strand of NZ_DJUS01000056.1, from coordinate 30,002 downwards.
GCACTTCGAACGACTGGTAGCCCATCAGCGTGACGTTGGGGCCGCACACCGCACGGCACTTGTCCATTTCCGGGCCGTCGCCGATGACGATCAGGCGCTTGTCGGGCATGGCGCTGAACGCCTCGACCATCATCGGCACCTTCTTGTACGGCACCATGCGCTGGGCGGTCAGGTAGAAGTCCTGCTTCTCGGTCTGCAGGTTGAAACCGGTGGTATCGACCGGCGGATAGATCACGGTCGAGGGACGGCGATAGGCCTTGTCGATGCGTCGGCCGATGAACTGCGAGTTGCTGATGAACTCGTCGACACCGGCGGCGGTGCGCTGGTCCCACATGCGCATGTAATGCAGGATCATCCGTGCCACCTTGCTCTTGATACCGGCCAGCAGATTGGCCTCGCGCAGGTACTGGTGCTGCAGGTCCCACGCATAGCGGATGGGCGAATGCACGTAGCTGATGTGCAACTGGTTGGGGCCGGTCAGTACGCCCTTGGCCACCGCGTGGCTGCTCGACAGGATCAGGTCGTAGCCGGACAGGTCCAGTTGCTCGATGGCCATGGGCATCAAGGGCAGGTATTTCTGGTAGCGCGTACGGGCCTTGGGCAGGCGCTGGATGAAAGTGGTGGTGGCACGCTTGCCGCCCAGGTGCACGCGATCTTCGTCGCTGAGAAAGTCGATGACCGAGAACAGATCGGCGTCGGGCCAGATCTTGAGCATCGAGGCCAGGACCTTTTCGGCACCGGCGTAGGTGACAAGCCAATCATGGACGATTGCTATTTTCATAGGGCACCTGCAGTTCGGGAATGAGGGGCGCTCTGGGACGAGCACGGGTGTTGAGTCGTTTGCTCAACTGGATAAAAGGCAGTTCGACGAGGCGATAGCTCACGTGTGCGGCCAGCAGCGACAGCGCGGTGGCAAGCAAGGTGACCGACAACGAACGACCGGGAACGCCCAGCAAGTAACGGCACAACAGCTCCATGCTCGGGTGCAGCAGGTACAGTGAATAACTGATGGTGCCCAGCCACAGCAACAACGGTTGATGCAGGCGAATGCGCTGGGTCAGCAGCATGAAGCTGCTGATGGCCAACAGGTAGGTGAAGCAGTAGCGAAACCAGTACTCGCCGTTGCCGGCATCGAAGCCGTAGGCGGCGTAGAAGGTCGGCGGCAGGGCCACGGCATAGGCCAGCAGCAGGCCTTTCACGCAGCGCCGCACCTGGGCATCGGCCTGGCCGAGCAGGCAGTCGCGCCAGATCGAACCGAACAGCATCAGCGACAGGCCCAGCGGCAAGGCCACCGGCAGCTTGCGTTCGAGCAGCATGCGCATCATGCCCATGCCCACCGCAGCGGCCAGCAGGGCCAGGGCACAGGCGGCGCGGAAGCCGGTGCTGCGCAGGCGACCGATCAGCATCAGGCCCAGGCACAGCGCATAGAACAGCCACTCGATGAACAGCGTCCAGTACAGCCCCATCACGTCTTCGACGCCCATGGCCGCCTGCAGCATGGTGACGTTGGCCACTACGCGCTGCCAGGTCGGCAGGGTTTCACCGGTCAGTGCCAGCATGCTGATGTACAGCGCCAGCGACAGCCAATAGGCCGGGTACAGGCGCAGCACCCGCGAGACGATGAAGCGACGTGCGCCGCCGGGGCCAGGGTGCAGGCTGAACGGGATCACCACACCGCTGAGCAGAAAGAACCAGATGACGCCCAGCTTGCCGATGTCCAGCCAGAAATGCGGCAGCGCACCGGGGCCCAGCAACGGCTGCCACAAGTGACAGACCACCACCAGCAGGGCGGCAATGCCGCGCAAGGCATCCAGATACCCCAGGCGAGTCATGAGTGCTCCTTGCCGGGCGACGGCTGGGTCAATGCGGCACTGCGCGGACGTCGTGCCTGGACCGTGTCGATACGGTCGCTGATCAGCCGGGCCGACGCCTCCCAGCTGAACCGCGACACGTTCTGCAGGCCCAGGGTGCGCAGGTGCTGGCGGATGGTCAGGCTGTTCAAGGCCAGCGCCATGGCCCGGCTGATGTGTTCGACGTCCAGTGGATCGAAGTACAGCGCGCTGGACTGCAGCACCTCGGGGATCGAGGCGGCATTGGCCGCCAGCACCGGGCAACCGCACGCCTGCGCTTCGAGCGGCGGAATGCCGAAGCCTTCGTACAGCGAAGGAAACACGAAAGCCGCCGCGCCCTGGTATTGCTCGATCAACTGGGCGTCGGTCAGGCGCCCGAGAAAGCGCACCCGTGGATCGCTGTTGGCCAGGGCTTCCAGGTTCGGGTCGGAAAACACCGCGCCGCCGCCACCGACGATGCGCAATTCCACCTGCTCGAAGCCCTTGAGCTGCAGGAACGCCTGGATCATGCGGCTGAAGTTCTTGTGCGCACTGGGCGAGGACACTGCCAGCAGATAGCGCGGACCGGCCTGCAACGGTTCACCGGGTTGAAATTCTTCACCCACGGCGTTGGGCACCACGAGGATCTTCTGCGCCGGAAAATCGTAGAACTCGCCGATCTCGCGCTTGGAAAACTGGCTGACGGTGATCAATGTCTTCAGACGCTTGAGCAACAGCGGCGTCATCAGCCGATAGGCCGTGCGGAACTGCCAGGTGTAGCTCTGTGGATGACGCACGTAGGTGATGTCGTGGTGCGTGGCGATCTGATTGCCATAGAACAGCGGCGCGGTGGCGCACAACGACAGCAACAAGGGATTGCCCTGGCTGCGCAGGTAGCGCGGCAGGTCGAGCTGCTCCCACAGGTGGCCGGTACGCGTCCCTACGACCTGGGCGTCCAGCAGCCGAGCGGTCTCGTGCATGCGCACACCCGGCGAAGTGACGAACACCAGGTCGTCACGTTGACGCTTGAGGGCCAGGCAGGTCTGCTCGGCGAACCGTTGCACCCCGCGCAGCTCCTGGGTCAGAAAACGTGCATTGATGACAATCATCGGAACATCCTTGGCTCACGCGCTTGCTAGAGGTAGTGCCGCGTCCAACGGTCGCGGTCGAAGGCGGCGCAAGGTGCACCGCAATTAAGGCCCGCTCCTGCGGGCGTCGCGTTTTCTACTGGGTGAACAACCAATTGGCTTTGCCCAGGCTGATGATCTTGGGGAACTCGGAGGCGGTCACCACGGTGGTGCAGTAGTGCTCACCGCAATCCCACGGGTTCTCGCTTTCGCGCATGCCCACCCCGGCCTGGCGTGTGTCGATCAGCCGCGCGCCGCCCTGCAGCAGGGCGCTGGACTGGATCCGTACCGGCCGCGACTGACCCACTGCCCAGACCACCAGCACCTGCTCATCACCCTTGGCGAAGCGCAGTTGGTACAGCGTGTCGCTGATCACGCTGTGCTTGGCGTCGTAGCGGTACTGGGTCAGGTACGGTGCAATCGCCTTGAGCGTGGTGTACGCCGGCTTGGGGTTCAGATCGTTGTCGAGCAGGCCGAAGTTGTGTTCGCGCTCCTTGGGATCGCGGCCGTCGTTGAGCAGGTCGTACCACCACATGCCCTGGATCGCCGGATGAATCCGCGCCAGGAAAAACCCTCGCGCCAGGTACGCGGCCTGGGTGGTTTCGCTGACCCCGCAAGGCTCGTCGGCGCTGGGCCAGCTCATTTCCGTCAGGTACAACGGCACTGGGCGCTCGGCCAAGGCGTCGAGGCGGCTGGAGATGTCGCTCAGCCACTTGATCCAGCTTTCCGGGGTGTTGCCTGCATGGTCCTTGCGGCAGTGGACATACGGGTGCAGCGACAAGCCGTCCAGATCGTCCATCACACCGGCGTCTACCAGCCGGTCGGCGAAGCCTTCCTGCAGGCCCTGAGTGGTTACCGCGCCGGCCACCAGGCGCACGTCTGGGTCGTTGCTGCGCACCAGCGCGCTGGTTTCCTTGATCAGCGTGGCGTAGTCCTGGCTGAAGGCTTCGCTGGTCGGGTCTTCCAGGTCCCATTCGTTCCAGATCTCGTAGAAGTCCACCTGGCCACGCAGGCGCCGGCTGATGAAGTTCACGTAATTGGCGAAGGCATCGCGCACGAACGGGCTGCGCGGTTTCGCATCTTTTTCATACCACTGGTTGCCGTAGCCCAGGATGAGCATGTTGCCGATCTGCCGTTCGCGCAGGGCCTGCAGATAGCGCTGCCAGCCCATCGGAAAGTTCAGGCGCTTGGGCTCCAGTTCTACTGTTGACCAGAACAGGTCATCGCGGGCCGAGGTGATGCCAGCCTCTTTCATGAGCAAGGTCGGCCGTGCCACCGGCGCGCTCGAATGAAGCAGATGGGTACCGACCCCGACGATGAAAGTGTCGGCGGCCTTGGTGTTCGCATGGGTGAACAGCCCCAGCAGTAACCAAACCATACGTTGCAGCAATCTGGGCATAAAAAGGTTCACGTCAGTTGAAGGCCATCGGGGTAGTCATCACGGTTGCTGCGACGTCGCTCGGTAATCAACCACTGCACAGGCATGGCCTTGCGGCGCAGGGCATGGGCGATGGCCATGCCCAGAAAGATCCCGCAGACCGGCACTTCCAGCACGTCAGTCGTCCAGCCCACCACCACCACGCACAGGGAAATGCTCAACAGGGCGCGAGCCATCCAGCTGTTCTTGCTACGCAGTGTCATCAGCAGCGGCAGGAGCAGCGCGTAGAGCATCGGGCCCATGACGCCGAAACTGGCCCACAGGTACATGAACAGACTGTCGGCCACGGCCGGGTACTTGACGTTGTCCACGGGAAACATGTTCACCGCGCTGCCGACCATGCCCAGGCCGCCGCCCGTCCAGCTCCAGTCGCGGCGGGCCACTTCATCGGCCAGGCGCGGCCAGGTGTTGATCATGCGGTCGTACAGCGACACCAGGCTGCCTTCGGCGCCACTGGCGGCCAGGCTCGGATCCAGCGGCGTCCACAGGCCAACCAGCGGCAGCACGGCGCCCATGCCCACCAGTACGACGAAGGCCACTCGGCAGAGCAGGCGCTGGTTGTAGAACGGCATCACCAGCAACACGGCGATGAGCGCCACGGCGGTGGACTTGTTGGTGGTCACCAGAATGGTCACGAACGCCACGCCCAGCAAAGCAAGCAGCAGCACCTTGGAGCGGGTGAAGGCGCACAGATACAGGGTGAAGACCGCGGTCAGGGTGGCGGCGGTGGTCGACATCCGCGCGAAACCTGCAGGTCGGTCGATACCGTCGGCTGCCCAGGTCATGTTACCGGTCAGCTCCTGGTCGCCCAGGTTGTAGCTGTAGCCTTTCCAAGGCACCGAAAACAGGCTGTCGGCGTACACACCGAGGATGGTCGCCAGCAGGCACAGGCCGATCGCCCAGCCCAGCAGCTTGCGGCGCTGTTCCAGATGTTCCCCGCAGACCAGCCCGAACAACAGCGGAATGTAGCCGAACAGGGCGAACAGCGGGTTCACCAGGGCCGCGCCGTGGAGCATGCCCAACCCGGCCGAGACGACTAGGCCCAGCAACAGGATCCAGAACAGGCGGTGGGTCTTGAGCGTGGTCAATTCCAAGGCGAACAAGCCCACGCACAGCACCTTGGGCAGGTACAGCAAGGCCGAGATGCCGGCCTGGTCGAAGTAATAGCGCAGCGCACCGGAAAACGTCTCGACCAGCAGCAGGGCGATCGCGGTCCAGACCACCAGCGTCGACTTGTTCATCGCAAGTCGTGTCGCCGGTGCCTCAAAGCGACTGAGTGACAGGGCTGATTTCATGATGGACATTTCTTCTTTGCAGAACATCGAGGAACAGCTGTTGATAACTGTCGAGCATCCGTTCCTGGTCGAGCAGGTGCTCGACGCTGTTACGCGCCTGGGCGCCCAGGCGTTCGCGCAGCTCGGGGTCGCGGTACAGCTGCAGCATCGCCAGACCCAGGGTCTGTGGCTCGTCTGGGTTGCACAGCAGGCCGTTGACGCCGTCCTGGATGATCTCCGGCAGGCCGCCGCGGGCACTGGCGATCACCGGCACCGAGTGGGCGCAGGCTTCCACCGCCACCAGGCCGAATGGCTCGTTCCAGATCGAAGGCACGATGGCCACGTCGATCTGCCGATAGAAGCTCTCCGGCGACTGATAGCCGACGAAGTGGATGTTTTCGCCGCTGGCTTCAAGCTTGAGCACCTGCTCGTAGTCCAGCTGCCCGCGCCCGGCGATCTGCAAGGTGGCGTTGAACGGCAACCGTTTGAACTGATCGATCAGCCAGCGCAGGCCCTTGGGTTCGGACAAGGTGCCCAGGTAGCCGAAGCGCAACGGTTCGCCCTGGTCCATGCGGGTGAAACGCGACGGTGCAGGGTCGATCTTCGGGCTGGCGTTGTAGATCACCTGCTGCGAAGCGTTGCGGAAGAAGCGTGCGTCGGTGAGCTTGCCCAGCAGGTGCTGGCTGACCCCCACCACCGCGTCGACCTGGGCCGAGCGTTCGGCATGGCCCTGGCGGAAGTGCCTGCACAGCGTGCAGGGCACCTTGCAGGCGGCGTTCTTCTTGAACATGTTGCTGCTGGGGCACATCAGGTACATGTCGTGCAGCACCTGCACCAGCGGCAAACCGGAGGCGGAAATCTCGTCCCACGCCGACACCGACCAGCCACTGAGGTTGTGGCACACCACCAGGTCGACGTGCTCGGCGGCCAGCACTTCGCGCAGGTAGCTGCGCATGCCCATGTTGTACTTGTCGCGCAGATGCCAGCCCAGCCGGGCCAACGCGCCTGGGCGCTGCTCGCTGAAGTGCCAGTAGGTGTTGAGCAGCCCGGCGCGGTAGACCTTCACGCCCTTGACGTATTCATGCTTGAGGCCCGCATCGGGGCCGGTGCTCAGCACGCAGACCTGATGGCCACGCTGCTGCATGCCCTCGACCGTGCGTTGCAGAACGATTTCAGCACCGCCACCGATATGCGGCGAGTACAGGCTGCTTAGGAACAGTATCTTCATAGTGGGTAGGATTCATGAATGCCCAGACGACCCGATTCCCCGTCACGCATGGCTTGTTCGAGCAAGCCCAGGCGTCGGTCCGAACCGCTCCTTTTTGCGAAATAGCGCAGCAACAGCAGAAACACCGAGCGATTGAGCCGATACAGCAGCGTCGAGCCAGCCCACACGTGCTTGTCGAACCAGGCCTGATTGCGCGCGGTGTAATAGGCGCGCAGGTCCGAGTTGCCGAGCAGGAAGCTCTCGAAAATGTTGTTGGTGCGGGCCTTGGCATTCCACGACTCTTCCAGGTCGTCGAGCAGCGCCTCGGTCACCAGGAATATCTGCCCGCCGCTGGCGGTGATGCGCCAGGTGTATTCGGTGTCGTCGGCATACAGCAGCAGGTCTTCGAGCGGCAGGCCGATGCGCTGGAACACGCTGCGGTGCGCGAGCAGACCGCCATAGGTGGTGAAGGGCAGTTGCACCAAGGGCTTGCTGGCCGCCTTGCGCCCAGCCGGTTTTCCCCAGGGCGTACGCCGCCACAGCTTGTAGGGCAGTTGGGCAATGTGGAAACCGAAGCAGCTGGAGCGCAACTGGATCGCATAGCGATGCGGCACTCCGGCGGCGATGTCGGCCTGGTGGTTGGGGCGAAAACCGATCACGGCCGCCTTGTCCACGCCCACGATGCGCTCGCACTCGTGCAGCCGCTGGTGCAGGGTCTCGACAGCGCCGAGGGTGGGTGCATTGTCGTCGTCCATTAGCCACAGGTATTCAGCGCCCTGTTGCAACGCCGCCTCGATACCGACCTTGTAGCCATTGGCCGAACCGGTGTTGCTGGGCAGCTCGATCACGGTGATCTGGGTCGGCCATTGCGTGCGCAACGAGTTCAGATCGGCGCGCGACGCGTTGCTCACCACCACCACCCGTTCGATGTGTGCAGAGGCCAGCGAACGCTCGATCAGCGCTTCGAGGTAACAAAGGCGGTCGCCGTACGTCAGTGTCACCAGGGTGGTCTTGGCATTCATCGAACTACTCTCCTGAAGCATCGTATGTCTGTGCGCCGCTCAGCAGGCGTGCGCGGTAAGCCGCTGCAGGCTGCTGCGCGGCAGGCTGATACGCTGCTCGCGTTGCAGCAGGTTGAGCAGGATCACGGCGCGTTCGTCGCCGTCCTCGCAGAGGAAAATGGCCTGCACTTCACTGTCGCCGGTGCGCACTCGCACCGCTTCGCCTTCGGTGAAACGCACCGCGTTCGCGGCGCTTGCCTGGGTGCGCTGGCGAATGCTGGCGATCAGGCTGTCCGGTACCGGGCACGGCATGCCGCCGAAGGCGACGACGCGGCACACGCCACGGGTGGAGCGGATCGGGTACCAGTTGTCGTTGCAGTCCAGGCGGATGAACAGGTAGCCGGGGAACAAATCCTCGTCGGCCACGCGGCGGCTGCGGGTCAGGGCAGGGGCGGCGCGCAGCGGGCGAAAGCACTCGTATTGCTGACGCAGCAGATGTTCTTCGGCACGGGCTTCCTGCCGCGGTTTGGTCTGGATCAGGTACCAGTTGGCATTGCTGTCGAAGTCGTTCATGAGCGCATCTCGATGGCGTGGACGGAAGGACTGGTGGCCACCCTGCGGGTGTCCTGTGCAGCGCTCGGCTTGAGCGTGCTGTAGCACGGCAGCCATTGGCGAATCCGTGATACGGGGTTGAACATCAGCACGTCGATGATCGACAGGTTGGGCACGAACGGGTCTTTGAACTGTGTGTAGCAAAGCTCGTCCATGCGGTGGAAGCGCAGCTCCAGGTCGTGGCGGGCGAAGTACTCTTCGTCGTACAGCGCCGTGCCGCCGATAGGATTGAGGTAGCGCTGCGCGCCGAAGTGGCGGGCCAGCTTCACCACGCGGTCCTGCTTGTCCTGCACCTGGCGCTCGTCCACCGGCAGGGTGGAGGCGACGTGGATCGGCGTGTCGATCTGCAGGTATTCGCAGACCTTGCGCAGCGAGTACTCCAGGTACAGCGCCAGGTTGCGTTCCGGGCAGGTCATCAGCGGCTTGAGCAGCGCCAGCACGTCGTCGCGGTAAGGCGCCCGGGAGTAGCTCATGGCAATCGTCTTGAGCAGCTTGCCCAGCACCTGCGGGGCACTGTCGCTGAGCTCGCGCTGGTTGATCGCCAGGTCCGAGCGGTCCTTCTTCAGCGGCAAGGTGAACAGGGCCGGCGCGCCACAGCTCAGCAGCCGGTTGCGGTTGACCCAACCCGGATGTACGTACTGCAGGTTGTCGCCGAGCACAAAGGCATCGGCGCCGGCGATCAGCTGGAAATAGCCGAAATAGGGAAACCAGTAAGGCTGCATCATTGCAACGGTGCGGGGCATCGGGAGACTCCTGCCTGGATCGGCGATCACTTCTTGCTCGGCGAATAGTCGTAGCCGTAGGCAGCGCAGTCGTACTCGGCGGTGGACGCCTTGCGGATCACGCCGTTGAATATCGCGCCCTTGACCAGCACGCCGTTCTGCGCAAGACGACGCTTGCTGACCTCGATCTCCTTGACCGAACTCTGGCCGAAGCGAGCGACCAGCAGGGTGGTCCCGGCCTGGCGCCCGATCAGGCTGGCGTCGGTCACGGCAATCACCGGCGGGGTGTCGATGATCACCAGGTCGTAATGCGGCGACAGCTCGCGCAGCAGCTTGCTGAAGTTGTCATGCATCAACAGTTCGGAAGGGTTGGGCGCGGCAAAGCCGCAGGCTATCAGGTGCAGGTTGTCCACTTCGGTGGCATTGATCACCTCGGTGTTGCCCAGGCGCGCGGCCAGGGCGTCGGACAGCCCGTGCTTGGGCTGCAGGCCGAAGGATCGGTGCAGGTAGCCCTTGCGCATGTCGCCGTCGATCAGCAGCACGCGCTTGCCGGCCTGGGCAATGATCACCGCCAGGTTGGCGCTGACGAACGACTTGCCCACGCCGGGCATGGGGCTGGTGATCATCAGCACGTTGTTGCGTGCTTCCATCATCGCGAAGTGCAGGCTGGTGCGCAGGCTGCGCAACGACTCGATGGCCAGCTCGCTCGGCGCGGCCACGCTGAGCAAGCGCGATTCGCGGTTGGTCACACCCTTGCCACGTTTCTTCTGCAAACGTTCCTGCTGGCGCGACAGCGGCAGCGAGGCGTACACCGGCATGCCCAGGCTCTCGATCACCTCGGGGTTTTCCACGCCGCGGTAGAACGCCTGGCGGATGAAGATGATGGCCACGGCGACCAGGGTGCCCAACAGCATCGCCACCAGAACGATGACCGCGCGCATCGGCTTGACCGGCTCTTCGATGTTGCTGTCGGCCTTGTCGATGATGCGCACGTTGCCGATGTTGCCGGCGCGGATGATGTCCTGCTCCTGGCTCTTGTTCAGGACCAGGGTGTAGGTCTGGGTGGTCACCTGCATGTCACGGGTCAGGCGCAGCAATTCCTGCTGAGTCTCGGGCAGGCCCTTGATCTGCGCTTGCAGGGAGGTCTTCTGCGACTCGATCTGGCTGATCTGCTGGCTCAACGCTGCCGACGCGGGATGCTGACGGGTGTACAGGCGATCCAGGTCGGTGCGCTTGAGGCGCAGCTCCGACAGTTGGGCGTCGTAGGCGACCATCTGGTCGAGCAGGGCCTTGGTCTCAAGGGTGATGTCCACCGACTTGGTACGCATCTGGAAGGCGTGCAGGGCTTCTTCGGACTTTTCCAGTTCCTTGCGCACCACGGGCAGTTGCGAGCGCAGGAAATCCAGGCGCTGGGCCGCTTCGGCCGAACTGCGTTCCACGTTCTGGCGCACGTACAGGCGGCTGACTTCATCCAGCACGCGGTTGGCCTGGACTGGGTCGGTGTCGTTGATGCTCAGGTAGACGATCCCCGAATCCTTGCCCGACTCGGCTACGCGCAGACGCTGCTGATAGTCCAGCGAGGTGTTGAGCAGGCGGTTCTTCACCAGGCGAAATTCAGTGCCGGGGCGAGCGGTGAGCTCGGCCAACTGCAGGGTCACGCCGTTGCCCTGGCTGACCTCGCCGACACGGCCGCTGAGCAGTGGCGCGCCGTCGGTACCCACGAGGCGATACGTGCCGTTCGGCCCGGCGATCAGGGTCAGGCGCTCGCCCAGCAGGTTTGCCGGCACGTCCAGGTTGAACACGTCGATCTTCTCGCCGCCCCAGGCGAACGCCTCCAGACCGAACAGCGGCGCGGCCAGTGTCTGGTTGCCGGTCGGGGTGAATTCGCGCGCCATGTAGCGCCCGATCGCCGGGAAGTAGCGCGGCGTGGCCACCACGTCCAGCTTGAGGTCGCTGACCACCTGGCCCAGCACGGTACGCGACTTGATCAGCTCGATCTCGGTCACCGCTTCCGATACCGAGGACGGCTTGGTGTTGAGCTGTGGGGTCGCATCCAGACCGACCTTCTTCGGTTCGATCTGGATCATGGCGTTGGCCTGGTACACCGGCGTGGCGACCACGGCGTAGAAAGCACCCAGCAGCGTGAACAGGGCCACGACCCCGGCAATCAGTTTCTTGTGATCGAACAAGGTCCGTAGAATCGTCGCGAGATCGATCTGGGTGTCCTTGTAGTACTCCAGGTTTGAACGGTTCATCGCGGTCATCTTTGTCGATCCTCGGAACTCAGGTAGGGCAGCCAGCCTTCGATACACCGAGTCAATTCGGTGTAGGTCCTTTGAAAGGCGGCAATGGGGCGGCGATAGGGATCGTCGATTTCGAAATTGTCGAGCCACTTGCCGATCAGAAACGTTTTGCCGCGCGTGTGCGGGGCCTTGTCGGTGATGCTGCGCAACTGGCGCTGGTCCATGACCAGAATCAGATCGGCCCAACGCACCTGCTCGTCGGTCAGCTGGCAGGCAGCGTGCGCCGGCCGTGGCACTTGGTTGTCGGCCAGTACCTGTGCGGTCAGGCTGTCCATGTCTTCACCAACACAGGCCCTCAGGCCCGCCGATTCAACCTGCAGGTGCGGCGCGTGGTGACGCAACAGCGCCACTGCCATGGGGCTGCGGCAGATGTTGCCGATGCAGATCACCAAAACCTTGTTGATCATCTCGTCTTCAGCCTCTCGCCGCGGCCGGCGTCAGGCGCCGTATCAGGTTGCGGCTGACGTTGCCCGACACATGCAGCAGGGCGCGGAATTTCTGTACCGGACGGATCGCCGCCACACACATGCCGGACACCTGCACCAGAAAGTGCTCGTAGAGCACGCGGTCGCCCTGGCGGAAGTAGTAGTTGGCCAGGCACGCGTAGGTGTGCAGGGTCATCTGCAATTTGTTCTGGCCCGGGCGCTGGGAAAAGATCCCGCCAGGGTGCAGGCGGTAGCGTGCCGGGGCGATGTCGGCCAGGTACTTGCCCTTGCCGTGGGCACCGAGCATCGACCACCAGCACAGGTCCAGCACCGGCGCTTGCGCAAGCTCGCGGGGCAGCTCGTGCAGCACGTTGCGAAAGCAGGTGGTCAGGGTCGAGATCGGGCGGGCCTTGAGCAGGTCCATGGCGCTGGCATCGGCCTGGTACTTGCCGATCAGTTGGATACCCCGTTCACCTTCGCTGTCGAACGCCATGGCGTCGTGGTAGGTCAGCACGTAATCGGCGTTGGCTTCGAGGAAGTTCACCTGCTTCTGCAACTTGAGCGGGTCGATCCAGTAATCATCGCCCTCGCAATAGGCGATGTACTTGCCGCGGGCCCTGTTGAACAGCGCTGGAAAGCACCAGCGTCCCAGCTGGTATTGGTTGTGCTGATGAATCACCGGCTTGATGAGGTTCGGGTACTGCTCGGCGTAGCGCTCGATGACGTGCGTCGTGCCGTCGCTGGAGGCGTCGTCGTTGATCAGGATCTCGAAGGCGAACGTGGTGCGTTGCGCCAGAAAGCTGTCCAGGGTCTGCTCGATGTACTCGACCTGGTTGTAGGCCGGGCAGGTGATCGACAGCAACGGTTCCTGCCCCTGTGGCCAGGCCTGCATGATCTGTTGTTCGGTCCGCTTCATCGTTCGGCGCTCGCTCTGCTCAACTTGAGGAAGACCCGCAGGGCCAGTGGTTTGTAGGTGGCGGCCACCAGGGCCAGGGTCAGCACGCCACACACGGCCAGGGCGGCGAAGATCACCAGTCGGTCGCTGGAGCCGCCGGCAATGGCCTTGAACAACGGATGGGTCAGCAGCACGCCGAACACGGTGCTCAGGCTGATGCGCAGAATGTCGTGCAGCCAGGGCCGGTGCAGGCCTGGCGCCAGGCGCCGATGCACCACTTGTGGCCACAGCGCGAACGACACCAGGCGCAGCGTGAACCAGGTCACGGCCGCGCCCAGGGCGCCCCAGCCGTACACCGCGATGATCATTGCCGGCACGCTGATCACGGCCGACACCACGCTGTAGCCGATGTGCAGGCGCATTTCGCCGTAGGCGTATTGCAGGTGGTACTGGAACGCGCTGACCGCCAGGATGGCGCTGCCCAGGGCGTACCAGAACAGGATCGGCGCCCCCCACTGAGCGGCTTGTGTATCACCGCTCCAGGCAAACAGCAGCGGCTCGGCATAGAACGCGATGATCGCCGCCAGCGGAAACAGGAAGGTGCTGACGAAGCGGCTGGCACCCAGGTACAGGGCATGCATGTCGCTTTCGCGGCCTTCGGCGACCTGTACCGTCATGCGCGGCAGCAAGGTCTGCACCAGTGGGTTGATCATCATCATGATGCCGGTGGTCAGCAATGCGACCAGCGAGAAGTAACCGTATTCGGCCAGCGGCAGCACTTTGGACAACAGCACCTTGTCCAGCTGGGTCAGCACGATCCAGACCACGGCGGTCAGCGATACGCTGGCCGCGAACGGCAGGATCGGCTTGACCAGCGCCCAGTTGAACCCGCTCAACGGGGTCGGTGCAGGCAGGTGGCGGTAGGCCTTGGCAGCGAAGATCAAGGTCTCCACCAGCGCCACGAACAGCTGGAATTCGAAGAACACCTGCGCGTCCTGCGACACCCAGGTCACCAGCACCAGGCCGCCGAAGTAGCGCAGCGTGGCGATGAGCACGTTGGCGTTGTTCAACCAGGCGTGCATCTCCAGGCCTTGCAGGCCGCTCTTGTACAGCGTGGCGAACAGGCGAAGGCCAACCATCACCCCCATCAGAATCACGCAGTTGACGATGGTCTGCGGCTCCAGTGCTTGGGCCTGCAGCCAATGGGCGGCCATCCAGTCGCTGGCCAAGTACACACCCAACGCGCACATCAGTGCCATGGGCAGAAACACCAGCTCGAAGGAGCGCATCAACCAGCCGCCGATACGCTTGGCCGCCGCGCTGTCGCTGCTGCCCTGGTGATGAGCGATCTGGCGCACCAGCGAGGGCGACACACCGGCGTCGAGCAGCAGCAGCCAGGCCTGCATCACAGCATAGAAGCCGATCAAGCCATAGGCCTCGGCGCCCAGATGGCTGAGGTAGAACGGCATGATCAAGATGCCGATCACCAGCGCATAGGCCTGGCCCAGGTAGCTCAGGGCCGTGTTGTGGATGACCGAAAGCTTCTTCATCGACGCGTGCCCTGGTTCAACGAATTCATGCCTGTTTTCATACAGCGGTGGCCCATGAAACGGATTGTGGGTAACTCAGTTCGTGGCCGCGCAGCAGGGTGTCGATGACCTGGTCCTGAGTCGCCCGCGCCAGGCCGGGGTAGATGGGCAGGCAGAGCACTCGCTCGCTCAGGCTGCGCGATTGGTACTGGACCGCTTGCGGCTGCAGATATTCGAGAGTGTCGAGCGAAGGGTAGAAATAACGCCGTGGATTGATGCCGCCGGCTTGCAGTTCGGTGCGCATGGCCAGCACCTGGGTTTCGTTCTGCAAGGCCACCGGGAAATAGCTGTAGTTGACCTGGCTGTCGTCGGCCTGGCGTTGCAGGTCCAGATAGCCACCCAGGCGCTGGCGGTAGTAATGACCCATCTCGGCGCGACGCTCGAGGATGTTGTCGATGTCGTCGAGCACGCTCAACCCCATGGCGGCGCAGAATTCGTTGAGCTTGGCGTTGGTGCCCAGGCCCTCGATCTTGTCCACGTCGGTGATGCCGAAGTTGCACAGCTTGCGCACCCGCGCCGCGACTTCATCGTCGTTGGTGACGATCGCGCCACCCTCGATGGTGTGGAACAACTTGGTGGCATGGAAACTCAGGGTGCTGGCATCGCCCCAGTGGTACACGGACTGACCGGCGTGCTTCACGGCAAAGGCGTGGGCGCCGTCGTACACCACCTTGAGGCGATACTGACGAGCGATCGCTTCGATGCGTTCCACCGCGCAGGGGTTGCCGAACACGTGGGTGGCGACGATGGCACTGGTGTCGGCCTGCAGGCTGCCTGGAATCTGCTCCGGGTCCAGGTTCCACGTATGCGGGTCGATGTCGGCGAACACCGGACGAATACCTTCCCAGTGCAGCGAGCTGCTGGTGGCCACGAAGCTGAACGGCGTGGTCACGGCGCTGCCGGAAAGGCCCAGGGCGCGGTAGGCCACTTGCAACGCCAGCGTGCCGTTATTGGTCAGGATCAAGTGGCGCACGCCCAGGTAATCCTTGAGGCGCTCCTCCAGCTCGCAGCACAGCGGACCGTGGTTTGTCAGCCAGTGGGACGCGTAGATACGGTCCACATAGGCCTTGAACTTGTCGATGTCGCCTAGATAGGCCTTGGTTACGTTGATCATTCGCTGCTCCCTGGCGGCTCGCCATTCCCGTGGTATCCAACACGTTATTGTCCGCTCAGGACGCCTGACTTTTGCTGCGGGCGACTGCGCGTCGGGCGCGGTGCTGGTTGAGCCGCAGGATCATCCGTGTGGTCAGGCTGCCGGCATGAGGGTCACCGTAGTGGAACAGCGCAGTGGCACGCCGGTGCGCCGGATCGCACGGCTGGTTGGCATGCAGCGAACGGTAGCCCCAGAAGAAATACACGTTGCCAGGCTTCATGCGCAGCAACAGCGGCTTGAGCCAGCCGCGCTCGATGCACCAACCCATCAGGCGTCGGCACAGCGGGTTCTGATACAGCACTTTCTCGGCAGCGTTGAACAGCACGCTGCCCCGCACCTTGCGCAGGTTGGGAAACAGCACCAGGTCGCCGCGATCCTTGCCCTGCTCGGGGATGAAGATCGGCACCAGCATGGTCAGCAGGGTGGCATCGAAGTGAAACGCGTTGGATTCCTTCAGGCCGCTGTGGCCTTGCACGCAACGCAATACCGGGAACACCTGGTCGCTGGGCGCAGCATGGCCCTGGCCCTGCTCATGCAGGCGCGCCAGGTGCTGGCGAAACTCGCTCGACATCGCCGTGGCCGCCAAGCGGCTGCCCACCAGCGGCGCATTGCCGTGATAGGCGAAGTACTGATGGTTATGGCGCGCGGCCTGGTCATCCACATAAGCACGAAGTTCTTCCAGCACGTAGGGCGCCAAAGCGTTTTCCAGTACGGCATAGCCCTGTTCATTCATGTCGACCGCCAGGCGGTTCGACGTGCTTTCATCCAGGTTGAACAAATGTGACATGAGGAAGAACCCTCCTTGGACACGCGGTTGATTGAACGCCATAACTAACGTTCTCTGTGTTTGGGCAAAGCTACCGCCCGGTTCGTACTTGACGATCCTTGAAATGTGCAACTTCCAACTTCGCGTACTGCAATGAACATGACGGACTGCACAGGCCAGAGCACACGGCGCGGACCGCTCATTGAGGTCAGCGCTTACAGGGCAATGGGGTAGTCGTCGGGTCTGCGCGACACTCTTCGGCGTCGCTGCAACTGCTGTGTTGGCGGCAGATGCGGTGATATATCGGCTTTGGCGGGAGGACTGTCAATTGCTTTCGTCAAAAATAGCGCGCCGATTAGAATCGCCTTGATATAATTGCATATGCCATTGATTTATAAGGTAATTTATTTTTGGCGCTGGCATATTGCTGCTTTCTTTGACGTTTTTGAAGTTTTCCAGCTGGGGAGCCCGTCAGTGGACCGCAAACCCGCGCAGTTACTGGGCCCGATCATTTCGCAAGCGGCGTAAAACAGTAAAATCCACACAAAAGCCGACTATTTACCGTCGTCAAAAAAAAACCACCATGGGCAACAAAGCACGCCCATGATGGTTTATTGACATCACTCACTCACTCGCCCGTCCCGCCACACCCCCCATCCCAGTAGGAGCGGTCAGCGGCCGCGAAAAGACACTCCGGTGTGTCAGACACGCCCCAGTCAAGCTTTCAGGGTCCAAGACCCCGCCTACAAATCGGCAACATCAATAAAGCTCGGTCCGCCTGTCGTTCAGATAGGTGAACGCACTGCGCGCCGACGCCAGGGAGGCCTTGTCCAACGTGCCGACGATCAACGCCTCATCCCGACCTGCCTTGGCAATCTGCTGCCCATCGGCACCGGCAATGCTGCTCAGCCCGCAGTACTCGAACTCCATCTCGTTGCCGCAATAGTTGGCATACACCACGTAGCACTGATTCTCGAACGCCCGACTGCGCACGGTCACCTCGGCAATGAAGCCGTAGGGGACCATATTGGCGGTAGGCACCAGAATCAGCTCCGCCCCAGCAGCGGCCAGCCGACGCGCGTTTTCCGGAAACTCCAGGTCGTAGCAGATCAGCAGGCCCAGCTTCCAGCCATTGAGCTCGAGCACCGCAGGTGCCTGTTCGCCTGCGCTGAACATGGCGCGATCGGCGTCGCCGAACAGGTGGGTCTTGCGGTAGTTGCCCAGGCGCTCACCGGTGCGGTCGATCAACTGCACCGAGTTGTACACGTTGCCCTGTTCATCCAGCTCTGGGTAGCCGTACACAATGGCCAGGCCGAATTGCCGAGCGATCTGCGCGACCTGTTCGGCGTTGGCACCGTCGCTGGCCTGGGCCAGGTTGCGGGCCACGCCCGCACCGATGTTGTAGCCGCTCAGAAACATCTCTGGCAGTACCAAGAGTTCGACATCCCACTGTGCAGCTTCACGGGCGCGCGCCTGCAAGCGGGCAAGGTTGCCCTCGACGTCGAGCGGTTGGGACGGGCATTGGTACAAGGCTATGCGCATGCGGGCTCCTGTTGCGATCAAGGAAGCGGTCAATCCGACAGGGCAATGGGCCCCAATTCATCGAAAACATCCCCAGGCCCGGGGTTTTCCGGGTGAGTGTAGCCGTCGAAGTGGGTCATGATGCCCCACACCGCGTTCAGCGACGTCTGCACCGCGCCTTCGACCCAGGCAGGCGTCCACGACACGTCGTCACCGGCGATGAAGATACCGCGTTGTGCATCAGGCAACGCGCTTTGCATAAAGTGCGCATACATGCGCTGGTTGTAGCGGTAGTGGCCGGGCAGGGCGCCCTTGAAAGCGCCGAGGAAATACGGATCGGCTTCCCATGACACGGTGATCGGGTCGCCGATGATGCGCGCGGCGATGTCGACCTTCGGGTAGATCTTCTTCAAAGCATCCAAGGCCAGCTTGACGCGCTTCTCCACGGGATGGGGAAGCATCTTCAGAGCATCGCTCATCCAGGCATACGACAGGCAGATCACCCCCGGTTTGTCGTCGCCGTGGTCGAACAGGTAGGTGCCACGGGTCAGGCGGTCGGTGAGGGTCATGCTCATCAGATCGCGGCCGGTCTCGGGGTCTTTGTCCTTCCAGAACGGTCGGTCGACCATGACGAAGGTCTTCGAGGACTGCATGTAGCGGGTACGGTCCAGGGCCATCCACATCTTCTGCGAAAACAGCGTTTCCTCGCATTCGATCTGAGTGGTCAGCAACCAGCTCTGGCAGGTGGTCAGCACGGCCGCGTAATGGCGCGTGTCGTCCCAGTGATCGGTGACCGCAAAGCGGCCGTCGGCGGCCCTGGCGATCTTCTTCACGCCACCGCGCGGCGCGCCGCGGTGCAGCGACGCCAGGCTGGTGCCGGCAGGCCAGTGGACACAGCGCTCAGGCACATGCTTCCACAAACCCAATGGCACCTGCTCGACGCCACCGACCACCAGATGCTGGTGATCGTCGCAGTTGGTCATTACCACACGGAAGATTTCCAGCATCGAATTGGGAAAGTCCGAATCCCAGCCGCCGGTGCCGAAACCCACTTGGCCAAACACTTCCCGGTGATGAAACGACAGCTGGGCAAAGGCCTTGGACGTGGCCACGAAATCATAGAAGGTGCGGTCGTCCCACAGCGGCACCAGGGTGTTCCACAGCTCCTTGAGGCGCGGCACGTCGCGGTCGCGGATCGCCTGCTGGATATCGCCGAAACGGGCGCCTTCTTCCAGCGCGTCGGCCCAGGCGTCCGCGACCTCCTGAAACAGTGCTGGCAGGTCGGCCAAGGTCTGGCCGTAGTAGGTCTCGCCTTCCAGGTCGATCACCGTGCTGCCCGAGGCCGGGGTCAGCGGGTTGGGGAAGGGCTTGGTCTGCAGGCCGAGCTTGTCGACGTAGTGGTAGAACGCGGTAGACGACACCGGAAAACGCATCCCGCCCAATTCGGCGACGATATCCTCGGTGCCTTCGAACTTCTGCGAGCGCAGCCGTCCGCCCATTTTCGACGCCTCATAGACCACGGGCCGCAGCCCCAGCTTCATCAGCTCGTAGGCCGCCACCAGCCCGGCGATCCCGGCGCCGACGATGGCCACTTCGGCGCCATGGTGGTGTTCGGGGATCACCCCCAGCCCGGCCGGATGCTCGATCCAGTCGTCGAAGGCGAAGGGAAAATCCGGACCGAATACGGTGACGGGCTTCTTGCCGTCGGCGGGGTGACGCGAAGTTGGGCTCATGGCGGGACCTTGGCTGAACGAGGAAAACGCAGGTTCATTCTAGGCAAGGGTGATGAGGTTAATAAGACACAAAGTGTCGTCGATCTGACGTTTTATCGGTCGTAAAGACGTGTCGGCGCTGCATTGTGCAAAGCGGGGGGTTCAATCCCGGCGGTCGACCTTGTTGCTGAGGATGATCGACGTCGTGGTTTTCTCCACCCCGTCGACGCTGCCGATCTGGTCCAGCAGTTGGTCCAGTTGCTCTGGCGAGTCGGTGCGCAGCCATGCCACGTAATCGAACTCGCCACTCACCGCGCACAGTTGCTGCACCTGCGCCATGCCACTCAGGCGTCGTACCACGTCCTTGCCCGAGCGTGGCTGCACGGTGATACCGACATAGGCCTGCAGGCCGCCGTCCAACGCGTGCTGGCCGAGCCGCACACCGTACCCGCTGATGACCCCGGCGCTTTCCAGCCGAGCGAGCCGCGCCGTGACCGTCGTGCGCGCGATGCCCAATCCGCGCGCGAGCATCGCCACACTCTCGCGGGCATTGAGCTGCAGCGCGGCAATCAATTGGCGATCTATGGCATCCAGGGCAAGCGGGTGGCGGTCGGACAAGGCGGGGGCTCCATAGGTAAGTCAGTGGGGCGCATTAGGCCATTTATCGACGCCCGGCTCAAAGCAATGTTGCCAAGGGCGATCCTTCAGGTCTTTCAACCGCTGTTGCTCCTCGTTGCGTTAGTTGAATGGAAAGTTTGACGCAACGGATGAAAAGTCCGCTGCAACTTGCTGTTTCTGGCGTCAGGCGAACGACAGGCCGAGTGCAGTGGATTGATTAAATTGAAGTGGCAAAACAATTAATCCCTCTATAGTTCGCCTGCCGAACAGAGCCCCTTTCATACCCTGACCAAACAGTCCGCTGCTCGCGGCCATGGAGAGCAAGGAACATGAGTTCAACCCGTGGCATGCACCTGCCCACCGTAGTGGCCGGTCTGATGCTGGCCTGCGCCGTGATCGCCAGCTTTCTGGCCAGCAGCGGCCCGATTCAGTGGATGGACAACGGCCTGATGCTTGCCGAGGCCGCCGATGCCTCGTTCTTCAGCACCTCACTGGGGCCGGTCAGTCATCCGTTCCACGCCCTGGTGAGCCGTGTCGTCCACGCGCTGCTGGGCATGCACCTGCTCAGCCTGCTCAACGCCATCCTGTTGCTGCCACTGGCGCTGGTCGTGCATGGCCTGGCGGTCAGTGTCGGCGCTGCGCGCCACCTGGCGCTGCTGTCAGCCACGGCAACGGTATTGGCCCACGCCGTGTTCTGGGCGTCCACCAAGGCCGAGCCCTATGTGCTGCATGCCGTGCTGATCATTGGGGCTTACTGGCTGTGCTTCGCCACACCCGCGCGAATTGGCGCCACAGCGCGCCTGCTGGCCATCGGTGTGCTCAGTGGCCTGGCCCTGGCGATACACCCGTTGACGCTGGTGGTGCTGTTGCCGATGTACGTGCACCTGGCCATTCAGCACAGACTGCGCCTGCTGCTCGTCCTGCCTGCAATTGCGCTGGGGTTTGCACCCGCTTTGCCCGCTGTCATCTGCGATCTGGACAGCGGCATGAGCCTGTTCGAAATCGCTCGCCGTTACCTGGCCGGTCCCGACCAGTTGGCGATCATTCCCGGCGGCCGCAACGACACGCTGTGGCGTTTCGACGACATGTGGCACGAAAAGAACGCCGTGGTGCTGCTGGGTTTGTCATTGATCGGCCCGCAACTCATTGGCCTGCTCGTATGGCCGAAAACCCGCGCCCTGCAAGTGCTGTGGGCCGCGCTGCTGCTCAACTTCCTGTTCGCCGTGTCCTACGGCGTATTCGACCGCTTCACCCTGTTCCTGCCCGGCATCGCCCTGGCCAGCATCCTGGGCGTCGCTCACTTGGCCAGGTACCTGCCTGGCAATCGTTTCGGCGTCGCCGCGCTCTACCTTTCGGTCGTGGCCGGGCCGGCGGCCCTGCTGTCGATGTGGGGGCTGTACGCCAATGGCTGGGTCAAGCTGCCGACCCACACCGAAGCGTTGCCGTTTCGCAACGACATCCGCTACTACCTGGTGCCCTACCTGCAGGACCGCTCCGCAGAACAGTTCGCCCGCACCTACGAAACCCTGGTGCCCCCGGGCGCCCTGGTCGTCGCCGACCTGACCCCACTGGGCGCCCTGCGTTCGGCCCAGGCCAACGGCGCGCTACGCGGCCGCATCCTGCAAGGCTGCGAACAGAGCACCAACATCCCGCCCTACCTGAACGGCGCGGGCGCGTTCCTGCCACGCACCAGCTTTTGCGGGAACATTGGCGAGCAGTACCGGCTGCAGGAAAATTTGCTGGGGTTTCGCCTGCAGGCCAAGTAAGTGCTTCCGGAGAAGCCTGAAGGCTGCACTTTGTGTCAGGCGAAGCTTTATTTTCACAAGGGTTAGGTATACGTTACATTGACCTCAATTTGTCACGTATACAGAACATGGATTACGAGCTCATTGCTACCCGTCTGGGCGCGCAAATCCGGCAACGCCGCCTCAATCGTGGCATGACTCAAGCCGGGCTCGCCGCATTGGCTTTTGTAACTCGGCAGAAGGTCATTGCGATCGAGAAGGGCGACCACTCGGTCGGCATGACTGCCTATGCACGCGTGCTCGCTGCGCTGAATTGCGAACTCACGGTCAAACCTGCCGTGCTGCCCACGCTGGATGAAATTCACGGGATATTCGACTGATGCCGTCCCTACTGCAGGTTTCAACCCCGGAAGGAGAGAGCGGAAGAGTGATGCGCAGCGAAGATGACTACATCTTCCGCTATCGCCATGACGCTAGTGCCCACAGGGCGATCAGTTTGCTCATGCCCCCGCGTATGGATGACTACCGCCATCGCGAACTTCATCCCATCTTCCAGATGAATCTGCCTGAGGGTTACGTGCTGGAGCAGCTGCGTAATCGCCTGGCCAAGGTGACAAACGTCGATCCAATGCTACTCCTGGCACTTTCAGGCAGCAGTTCGCCCATCGGGCGAGTCGCAGTCAAATCGCCGGAAGTCGATGCGCTGTTGCAACGCCAACAGTTCCCCGGAGAAAGGCTGGATGAGATCCTCGCTTGGGATGGTGCCGAGGACATCTTCGCCAGCCTGGTTGATCGGTACATCCTACGTGCCGGCATCTCAGGGGTGCAACCCAAGGTGCTGGTACCCGAGCATCAAAACCACGCTCCGCAGCGATTCACTTCGAAAACGTCGGAACTGATCATCAAGAGCGGCCGAGATGAATTCCCTGGCCTGGCGATCAACGAGTTTCTCTGCATGTCCGTGGCCAAAGCAGCCGGCATCGTCGTGCCGGAATTCTACTTGTCCGATAACACCAAACTGTTCGTCATGCGCCGCTTTGATCGGGACGAGCAGCTCAACCCCATTGGCTTCGAGGACATGACAGCCCTCATGGGCCTAGCTGCCGAACAGAAGTACAGCAAGAGCTACTCGTCCATTGCCAGAGCTATCCGGATGTTCTGCGCCCCTGACCGGATAGAGCATTCACTGTCTCAGCTATTCGCTATCGTGACTCTCAGCTGCATCGTCGGCAACGGCGATGCTCATCTGAAAAACTTCGGACTGCTCTACGCCAATCCCGCCCTAGGCGATGCACGACTTGCACCCGCCTACGACATCGTCAACACCACAGCCTATATCCCTGACGATGTATTGGCACTGGACCTGATCGGCAACAAATCCATGTTTGCCTCGCGGCAGGGGCTGCTGGAGTTCGCCCAGCTCTGTGCTGTAGAGCAGCCGCAAGAAGTTATCCGCACGCAACTGCAGGCGTTGGAGCAGGTGCTGGCGAGCTCGGGTGAGGTGACGGAGCAAGCGCAGCACGTGGTCACTGCAATACAGAAAAGTGCCGATCCGTTCAGGCAAACATTTGGGTAGTTTGCCTTTCGATGGGGAGCTTGGCCCATGGCGATTTGAACAGCGTGATCAGCAACAGCAGCGGGAGCGCCCAGCTCAGCGTTCCCCAGAGCTGGGCGATGACAGGTGTGAAGTCCATTTCTCAACCTTGATGACAGTACTGATCCAGCCTGGCTGGATTACTTCGGCGTTTGCGCGCCACTGGCCGTGGACGACGCTTCGGAGCCGGTTGCCGTCTTGAAGTACGCCACATGATAGGCCAAGCCGACGAAGACCGCGCCGCCCACGGCGTTACCCAGGAATACCGGCACGAAATTATCGGCGAACTGCGCCCAGCTCAACGCCCCGGCAAAGATCGCCGCCGGTATGACGAACATGTTGGCAACAACGTGCTGGAAGCCGATCGCGACAAAAGCCATCACCGGAAACCACATGCCCACCACCTTGCCGACCACATCCTTGCTCGCGTAGCTGAGCCACACCGCCAGGCACACCAACCAGTTGCAGCCAATACCGGAGATGAACGCCTGCTCGAAACTGGCCGACACCTTGGCATTGGCGATAGCCACGGTCTTGCCCATGAAGGCGCCTTCGGTCAGCCCGACCAAGTGCCCGAAACAGTAGGCGACGAACAGCGCGCCCATCAGGTTGGCTAGCGTCACCAGCGCCCAGTTGCGCAGCAGTTGGCTCAAACCGATACGCCCGGCGAACAGCGCCATGGGCAGGCTCATCATGTTGCCGGTCAACAACTCGCCGCCGGCCAGTACCACGAGAATCAACCCCACCGGAAACACCACAGCGCCCAGCAGGTTACCCAGCGACGCCCAATCACTGGGGATCATGGTGCTCACATGAATGTCGAGAAGAAATCCGAAGGCGATGAAAGCGCCCGCCAGAAATCCAAGGATCATCAACGAAGAGAGGCTCAGATGGGCTTTCTTGAAGCCGCTTTCGACGGCAATTTCGGCAATTTGCTGCGGGGTATTCAAAGACATGGCGGGCTCGTGCGTGATCGTGGGCTGAGCAGGGGGAACGACAAGCTCAGACGGTGCGCGCATCTGTCGCACCGGGTGGTTACGTTACGGAGGGGGGCGGGAAATGGCCAATCGGCTGTTTTGATGGGGTGATTGAGGGAATCGATGATGCCTTCAATGCTCTGCCGGAAAGCTATCTCCCGACGAGTCGAGTTCCCTCACCGGATTGGCCAGCAGTGCCAGTTGCGGGCAAAAAGCGCGGCAGGATAAGCATGTGTGGCACTGCAAAGGCAGTCAGCACAGCGAACAAGGCACGGGTGCCAGTGTGCTCCTGGAGGAGGAAGAGCAGGCCGCCACCCAAGGTGAACAGCGCTGCGCCCAATAGTATTGGCCAGGTGAGCCGTAGATAGGCCGCTAAATCAGGTACGCCCAGCATTCGTTGACGAACCCGGGTCTGGGGCGCGGCATGCAATAGATAGAAACCCAGCGCAAAGCCTACTAGCGGTGGTGACAGCACTACCCCGAGCAAGGTGGTCGCCAACCAAAGACAGCGTCGTCGGCAGGAAACCAGCAGCAGTATCGGCAGCGCCACGCTGCCAACTGCGGCGAGTAACCACGTCAGCCACTCTGCGAGGGCATTGGATTCGCCCAAGCCCATGCTCAACGCCAGCAACCGAGTGACCTCTGCCTCGTGTATCACCGCCGGGCCACCGACAATGAAAACGCCCAATGCCAGCGAAGTCAGCCGATCGTGAAACACTTCATCCTCGTGGGCAAAATGCCAGACCGAGAGCAGCAAGAACAGCAGCAGAGCCGTCCTGCTTGCGAGTTGCCAAAAGACCAGGCAGCCCAGAGCCACCGCCAGATAAGCGCATAAAAAAACCCAGCGCCGGGCCGGTGCCACAAGGTGTAGGTCGCTGACGCCGTGCAAGAGCCCCAAGCCCAGCCC
This sequence comes from Pseudomonas sp. UBA6276, assembly GCF_002438365.1. Classification (NCBI taxonomy): domain Bacteria; kingdom Pseudomonadati; phylum Pseudomonadota; class Gammaproteobacteria; order Pseudomonadales; family Pseudomonadaceae; genus Pseudomonas; species Pseudomonas sp. UBA6276. Next base: position 4,587 of record NZ_DJUS01000056.1, on the reverse strand, counting down.
TACGGCCAGCGCAAACGTCAGCTGTCCCGCTCCCCCGCCTACGCTGGCCATTGCGGCGGTCAACAGCAATGCCAACCAGCCGCTTCGGTTCATTCTCAGGCGCCGGAATGAACAAGCGCCGCGCGCAGATTGCGCTCGGAGGTAAAGGCGTAGACAACCTTGGCCAGCACGTCGAGTACCAGAATGATCCAGAGGGTCGCTGCATCGCTGATCGCCCAGATGCCTTCCGGTCCGACGGCAAAGACAACGGGGTAGATCAGCCAGAGCACGGTGAGAAAGCCACTGTTTTTACGATAGGCCGCGCCGATTGCCGGAGACGCGTCGGAAAGCGCCGCCAATGGCTTCCAGATCAGATAGAGCACGCCGACGAATGCGACGCATGACCAAGCGAAGAAGACCCATTTGATGGTGCCATAGAGCGCCAGGGAGGCAACCAGGCCTGTCACTATCATCATTACGTCCAAGGTCACGATGGACGCCACGAAACCGGCCTGACCATCACGCTCGCGAGCCCCCAGATACGCCGAGCTGACAACGCCTGCCAACAGCAGGGGCGTGGTCAGGAGCCAATCGAAGTAGCGAGCGACATAAGTGATGCTGTCGTCCGGCTTGATCAGATTGCCGACACCCAAGTACATGGCGAGATACGCCGTAGCGGCGATGAAGGGCACAGCTGCATGGATCAGCGTATGGCCGCGCAGTGGCCCGCGATGAGCACCTTTGGCATAAATAGCCAAGGAGGCAAGCGACATGATGACGAAGCCGATGAGCAGAGGTGTCTGTGTCATGGGGATTTATCCAAATGGTCTATGAGATCGCATCGGCAGCCGCGTCCTTGAGAGAACAGGACGTTTGCTGGCGTTACAGTCCAGATAGAGGAGTCAACGGATAAATTGGTTCAGGATGTTTCAGCGGTGTCGAAAGCTGCGCTCGCCGATTTGATCAAGGGATCACAAGTCGAAAATCTTTCATGAATCCTCCTCTATGCTGGATCGAGAATTCACCTTGCAGCGTTGCACTACGGGACCGTATTGGAATGATCTCGCCAGAAATAAAAAAAGCCGCGCAAAGCGCGGCTCCAAAATCTTGGTGGGCCCAGCAGGACTCGAACCTGCGACCAAGGGATTATGAGTCCCCTGCTCTAACCAACTGAGCTATAGGCCCCAGAAGGCCGCCGATTATAGCGATGGATTGCAGGGAGTGCTATCCGAAAAATCCGTAAGGCGCATACGAAGAAAGGTCGCGGCGAATCGGTCGGGGGGCAGGGGGAGGCTGACGAGGTAGCCCTGGATCTGCTCGCAGCCTTCGCGGGCCAGGAATGCTTGCTGTGCGGCGGTTTCCACGCCCTCGGCGATAACGGTCAGTTGCATGCTTCGGCCCAAGGCGATGATGGCGCGTACGATCGCGGCGTCGTGGGGGTCGTCGGGCAGGCCGCGGACGAAGGACTGGTCGATCTTGAGGATGTCCAGCGGCAGGCGCTTGAGGTAGCTCAGCGACGAGTAGCCGGTGCCGAAGTCGTCGATGGCCAGTTGCACTCCCAGACGCTTGAGCTGATGCAGCACCACCAGCGCTTCCTCGGTCTGGCTCATGATGAAGTTTTCGGTGATCTCCAGTTGCAGCGATTGCGGGCGCAGATCGCTGTCGGCCAGCAGGCCTTCGATGCGCTTGAGCAGGTTGGGTTGGCGCAGTTGCGCGCCGGCCAGGTTGACCGACAGCGGACCGAACTCGTGGTAGAGCTGTTTCCACTCGCGCAGCTGCCGACAGGCCTGCTCCAGCACCCAATCGCCGAGCTGCAGGATCATGCCGTTCTCTTCGGCCAGCGGAATGAATTGCTCGGGCGGCACGTCGCCGAAGTTGGGGTGCTTCCAGCGGATCAGCGCTTCGGCACCTACCAGCAGATCCGAGTCGATGCTGAACTTGGGCTGGTAGCTCAGGCTCAGCTCATCGCGCTCGATCGCCCGGCGTAGCTCGTGCTCCAGCGCGATGCGCATGGTCGCCTGAGTGGTGAGGTCGCGGGTGTAGCTCTCCACGCGGTTGCGGCCCTTGGCCTTGGAGCGGTACATGGCGGCATCGGCGTTCTTCACCAGGGTGGCGACGTCGGTACCGTCCTGGGGATACAGGCTGGTGCCGATGCTGGCACTGGTGAAGAACTCATGGTCACCGGCCTGGAAGGGCGCAGCGAAGCAGGCCAAGACCTTGGCGGCAATGTGTTCCGCATCACTGGCGTGGGCCAGGCCCGGCAGCAGAATGATGAACTCGTCGCCCCCCAGGCGCGCCACGGTGTCGATGTCGCGCACCTGTTCCTTGAGGCGCTGGGCGATGCCTTTGAGCAGCAGGTCGCCTACAGGGTGGCCGAGGCTGTCGTTGATGTGCTTGAAGCGGTCCAGATCCAGGAACAGCACCGCGCCCTGGCCACCGGCTTCGTTCTGGCTGGCCAAGGCGGCGGCCAGCCGGCTTTCGAACAGGGTTCGGTTGGGCAGGCCGGTGAGCGGGTCGTGGTGCGCCTGATAGTCCAGCCGCGCCTGAGCGTGCTTGAGGCTGGAGATGTCGGCGAACACGGCGACGAAATGGGTGATGGCCTCTTCGCTGTTGCGTACCGAACTGATGGTCAGCCAACTGGGGTACAGCTCGCCGTTCTTGCGCCGGTTGCAGATCTCGCCCTGCCAATGCCCCTCGGCGGCCAGGCGATGCCACATGGCAATGTAGAACGCACTGTCGTGCTGGCCCGAGGCGAGCAGGCGAGGGGTTTCGCCCAGCACTTCCTGTTCGGAAAAACCGGTGATCTCGGTGAAGGCACGGTTGACCATGCTGATGCGTTGCTGGGTGTCGGTGATCAGCACGCCCTCGGCCGTGCTCTCGAACACCGTCGCGGCCAGGGTCAGCTTGTGCTGCATCTGCTGGCGCTCGGTGATGTCCCGGGCAATGGTCAGCATGCAGGCGTCCCCACCGATCGGCAGCGGCCGCACCGACACCTCACACAGGCGCACCTGGCCATCGATACGCCGGATGCGGCAGACGAAGTCACGAACGAAGCCTTGCCGCTGCAGCTTGTCCAGCAGCCGCTTGCGCTCGTTGGGATCGGCCCAGATGCCCAGTTCGAGGGTCGAGCGATCCAGGGACGTCTTGCTCTTGTGCCCGGTCATGATGCTGAAGCCTTCGTTGACCTCGATCAGCAGCCCATCGCTCTGACGGGTCAGCAGCATGCCATCGGGCGAGGCGTGGAACGCCTTGGCGAATTTCTCTTCGGAAATCTGCAGGCGCTGCTGGGTCTGCTTGAGTTCGCTGATGTCGCGCACCACCACGACCATTGCCGCCGTGGTTTCCAGCTGGAGCGGTTCGGCCGAGAGCAGGCCGGTGAAGCGCTGGCCGTTGTCGCGGCGAAAGGTCATCTCCAGGTTGCGGATGCTGCCGCCCTGAAGGCGCTTGAGCAGTCGCGGCGCGACGCCGTCCACGCCCCAGATGTCGAGCTCCGCTGCGCGCCGTCCGACCACCTGTGCCGCCTTGAGGCCGATCTGTTCCTCGAAGGCTTCGTTGACCTCAAGCAGGCAGCCGTCGCTGAGCCGCGCGATGACCAGAATGTCGGGACACTGTCGAAACACCGAGGCGAACTTCTGCTCGGACAGGCGCTGGGCTTCTTCGATCTTCTTGGTTTCACTGATGTCGATCATCAGGCCGCGCATCACCGGTCGCTGGTCATGTTTGATCAGGCTGACGATATCGCGCACCCACAGGCTGCGACCGTCCGCAGTAATCACACGGTATTCGAGGGAGTGCCCCACACCTGCAGCGGTTTGCTCGGCGCAGTATTCGCGCGCCCAGCTCGCGTCCTCCGGGTGCAGGATGCGCAGCCAGAAGCCGGGCTCCAGCCAGCTCTGCAACGGGTAACCCAGCAACGCCTCGGCATGGGGTGAGACGTAGCTGTAGGTGTAGTCGGTCGTGTCGGCTTCCCAGGCGATGGCCGAAAGGCTCTCGATCAGACCGCGGTAATGGTATTCGCTGCTGCGCAGCTCACGTTCCAGAGCGATGCGTTGGCTGATTTCCGACGTCAGACGCCGGTTGATGCGGATCACCACGCCCAGGGCAATGACCAGCATGACCAGGCCGGGCAGGCCGTAGATCAGGGCGGAGTACCAGTCACGGGCGGGCGCAGCATTGGCCGACGAGGCTAGCTGCGTCGTTGGCACACTGGCGTCTGGCGCCGCGGCAAGCAGGGGGCGCGCCTCGGCCACACTCGCGAGCAGAGGCGGATGTTCAACTAGCCCAAGCGGGTAACCAGCGGGAGAAACAGTGTCGGCGATGGCTGCCCCGGCGAGCGAAGTCAGCAGCACAAGTGCCGGCAGTCGATGCATGGCAGCCTCGTTGGACCATCGCAGGAAGGGCCAGTGTAGTCGGGCGCGGCAGCCAGCGGGAAGAGGGGGGCGAACAAACTTTGGGGTCATGGGTCCATCACGCAAAACCCCCGGCAAGGCCGGGGGTTCTGGTGGTGCTCGTCGCTGAGGCTTATTCGTCGAGGAAGGAGCGCAGGTGCTCGCTTCTCGCCGGGTGGCGGAGGTTGCGCAGCGCCTTGGCTTCGATCTGGCGAATGCG
>NZ_DJUS01000176.1:34112-34723 GCF_002438365.1 Pseudomonas sp. UBA6276 | reverse complement strand
GCCGGAATGTTCATCGAGTTGGCGGTACAGAGGAACATCACGTCGGAGAGGTCATAGTCGACCTCCAGATAGTGATCGTTGAAGTTGTGGTTCTGCTCCGGATCCAGCACCTCCAGCAACGCCGAGGCCGGATCGCCGCGCATGTCGCTGCCCATCTTGTCGATCTCGTCGAGCAGGAACAGCGGGTTGCGCACGCCCACCTTGGTCATCTTCTGGATCAGGCGACCGGGCATCGAGCCGATGTAGGTGCGACGGTGACCCCGAATCTCGGCCTCGTCACGCACGCCACCCAGGGCCATGCGCACGAACTTGCGGTTGGTGGCATGAGCGATGGATTCGGCCAGGGAAGTCTTGCCCACACCCGGCGGCCCTACCAGGCACAGCACCGGACCGCGGATCTTCTTCACCCGCTTCTGCACGGCGAGGTATTCAAGGATACGTTCCTTGACCTCTTCCAGACCGTAGTGGTCGGCATCGAGGATGCTTTCAGCGCGCGCCAGGTCCAGACGCACCTTACTCTGCGCCTGCCATGGCACCTGCACCAGCCAGTCGATGTAGGTGCGCACCACGGTCGCTTCCGCCGACATCGGCGACATCTGCTTGAGCTTGTT
>NZ_DJUS01000176.1:310-33988 GCF_002438365.1 Pseudomonas sp. UBA6276 | reverse complement strand
CGCGAATGCGCTTCTCGACCTGCAGCAGGTCGATCTCGGCATCCAGCAGGGCCAGCACATGCTCGACACGCGCAGGCAGTTCGATGATTTCGAGTATTTCCTGCTTCTGTTCGATCTTCAGCGCCATGTGCGCGGCCATGGTGTCGACCAGGCGACCGGGCTCATCGATGCTGTTGAGCGAGGACAGTACTTCGGCCGGAACCTTCTTGCCCAGCTGCACGTACTGCTCGAACTGGCCCAGCAAGGTGCGCACGAACACTTCAGACTCGCGATCCGGAGCGTCGACCTCGTCGATCAACTGCACTTCGGCACGCACGTGGCCGTCGATCTCCAGGAACTGCTCGACACTGCCGCGCTGCTCGCCTTCGACCAGCACCTTGACAGTGCCATCGGGCAGTTTGAGCAACTGCAGGACGGTGGCGACAGTGCCGACACGGTACAAGGCGTCTTCACCTGGATCGTCATCGGCGGGATTCTTCTGCGCGAGCAAAAGGATCTGCTTTTCGCCCGACATCGCCGCCTCGAGGGCTTCGATGGACTTCTCACGACCCACAAACAGCGGGATAACCATGTGCGGATAGACGACGACATCGCGCAATGGCAGGAGAGGCAATTCGATGGTTGTCTTCATGATTTCGCCTCTACAGCGGCCCCGAAGGCCGTAAACAGATGGAATTGAACATGCCTTCAATGTGGGGGCTTGCCCGGCAAAAAACAAGTTCGCTGTCTGAAAAACGAAAAGGGCCCGTAGGCCCCTTCCTTGTTTCAGCTCAGATTTTCGATCAGGCGTCGGGTGCAGCCTTCGCCGGCGGCTCGCTGTTTTCGTAGATCAACAGCGGCTTGGACGTCCCTTCGATCACGCTTTCGTCGATGACCACTTTGCTGACATCCGTCTGCGAAGGAATCTCGTACATGGTGTCGAGCAGAATGCCTTCCAGGATCGAACGCAGGCCACGGGCACCGGTCTTGCGCTCGAGCGCGCGACGGGCAACCGATTTCAACGCGTCGGTACGGAACTCGAGATCCACACCTTCCATTTCGAACAGCTTGCCGTATTGCTTGGTCAGCGCGTTCTTGGGTTCGGTGAGAATCTGGATCAGTGCCGCTTCGTCCAGCTCGTCCAGGGTGGCCAGCACCGGCAGACGACCGACGAACTCGGGAATCAAACCGAATTTGACCAGGTCATCGGGTTCGACTTCGCGCAGCGACTCGCCAACCTTCTTGCCTTCCTGCTTGCTGCGCACCTGGGCACCGAAACCGATACCGCCCTGGGTGGAGCGATTCTGGATGACCTTCTCCAGGCCGGAGAATGCGCCACCGCAGATGAACAGGATGTTGCGCGTGTCGACCTGCAGAAACTCCTGCTGAGGATGCTTGCGACCACCCTGAGGCGGTACCGAGGCAACGGTGCCCTCGATCAGCTTCAACAGCGCCTGCTGCACGCCTTCGCCCGAAACGTCACGAGTGATGGACGGGTTGTCCGACTTGCGCGAAATCTTGTCGATTTCGTCGATGTAGACGATGCCCATCTGGGCCTTCTCGACATCGTAGTCGCACTTCTGCAGCAGCTTCTGAATGATGTTCTCGACGTCCTCACCCACGTAACCGGCTTCGGTCAGGGTGGTGGCATCGGCGATGGTGAACGGGACGTTGAGCAGGCGAGCCAGGGTTTCGGCCAGCAGCGTCTTGCCCGAACCGGTCGGGCCGATCAGCAGGATGTTGCTCTTGCCGAGCTCTACGTCGTCATTCTTCTTGTCACGCTGGTTCAAGCGCTTGTAGTGGTTGTACACCGCTACCGCGAGAACCTTCTTGGCGCGCTCCTGGCCAATCACATACTGATCCAGGATGCCGCTTATTTCTTTGGGCGAGGGCAATTTATGCGCGCTGCTCTCGGCCTGGGCTTCCTGCACCTCCTCGCGGATGATGTCGTTGCACAGGTCGACGCACTCGTCGCAGATAAAGACCGAGGGGCCGGCAATCAATTTGCGCACTTCATGCTGGCTTTTGCCACAGAAGGAGCAATAGAGCAGCTTGTTGCCGTTGTCCTCGCCGTTGCGGGTGTCAGTCATTCGATCGATCCAAATCCGATAGGCTTGCAACACAAGATGAAGGCTATTGCGGGCTTTTTCAAGCCCGGCAATGGTCGGGCATGCCAACCAGCCCTATTTTGAGCGGCTCATGTTAAGCGGGGCGACGGTCAATCACTTTGTCGATCAGGCCATAGGCTTGCGCAGCTTCGGCACTCATGAAGTTGTCGCGGTTGGTGTCGCGCTCGATTTCTTCCAGAGTGCGCCCGCTGTGCTTGGCCATCAGCGCATTGAGACGCTCACGGATAAACAGGATTTCCTTGGCATGGATTTCGATGTCCGACGCCTGGCCCTGGAAGCCGCCCAGTGGCTGGTGAATCATCACGCGTGAGTTCGGCAGGCAGAAACGCTTGCCTTCGGCACCGGCGGTCAGCAGGAATGCGCCCATGCTGCAGGCTTGGCCAATGCAGGTGGTCGACACGTTCGGCTTGATGAACTGCATGGTGTCGTAGATCGACATGCCTGCAGTGACCGAACCGCCTGGGGAATTGATGTAGAGATGGATGTCCTTGTCCGGGTTTTCCGCCTCGAGGAACAGCAGCTGCGCACAGATCAGGTTGGCCATGTAGTCCTCTACCGGGCCAACCAGAAAGATCACTCGCTCCTTTAGCAGGCGCGAGTAGATATCGTAGGCGCGTTCGCCACGAGCGGATTGCTCGACAACCATCGGGACCAGGCCGCCAGCGGCCTGGATATCAGAGTTCTGCTGAATATAGGAATTACGGAACATGCTCTGCAGTTACTCCCAAATAGTCATGTCTTGAAAACGCGCAAGCCAGCGCGAGGCTGGCTTGTGGTTGAATTTCCAACGAGTTGGACAATCAGTCGGCTTGTGCTGCTTCCGCCGGTTTGACTGCTTCTTCGTAAGAGACCGCTTTATCGGTCACCTTAGCCTTCTGCAGAACAGTATCCACAACTTGTTCTTCCAGCACAACCGAACGGACTTCGTTCAGCTGCTCGTCATTTTTGTAGTACCACGATACAACTTGCTCGGGCTCCTGGTAGGCCGAGGCCATTTCCTGGATCAGCTCGCGCACGCGTGCTTCGTCCGGCTTGAGCTCGTTCTGCTTGACCACTTCGGCGACGATCAGGCCCAGCACGACGCGGCGCTTGGCTTGTTCGGTGAACAGCTCGGCCGGCAGTTGGTCGGGCTTGATGTTGCCACCGAACTGCTGCACGGCTTGAACGCGCAGACGGTCGACTTCGTTGTCCAGCAGCGCCTTGGGCACTTCGATCGGGTTGGTCGATACCAGACCGTCCATGACCTGATTCTTGATCTTGGCCTTGATGGCCTGACGCAGCTCGCGCTCCATGTTCTTGCGAACTTCGGCGCGGAAGCCGTCGAGACCGGTTTCCTTGATGCCGAACTGGCCGAAGAACTCTTCGTTCAGTTCAGGCAGCTTGGCTTCGGAAACGCTGTTGACGGTGACGGTGAACTCGGCGGCCTTGCCGGCCAGCTCGAGGTTCTGGTAGTCCTCGGGGAAGTTCAGGTTCAGCACCTTCTCTTCACCGGCCTTGGCGCCGACCAGACCGTCTTCGAAACCGGGAATCATGCGGCCCGAACCCAGTACCAGCTGGGTACCGCTGGCCGAACCACCGGAGAACGCTTCGCCTTCGATCTTGCCGACGAAGTCGATGTTCAGCTGATCTTCGGTCTGGGCAGCGCGCTCGACCTGCTCGTAACGCACGTTCTGCTTGCGCAGCACTTCGAGCATGTTGTCCAGGTCGCTGTCGGCGACGTCGGCGCTCAGGCGCTCGACTTCGATGCTGTCGAACGCGCCGACTTCGAATTCGGGGAACACTTCAAAGGTAGCGATGTATTCCAGATCCTTGCCCTTCTCGAACACTTTCGGCTCGACGGCGGGCGCGCCGGCTGGGTTGAGCTTGTGCTCGACCACGGCTTCATAGAAGGAAGCCTGGATGACGTTGCCCAGAGCTTCCTGGCGCGCGTCAGCCTCGTAGCGCTGACGGATGACGCTCATAGGCACCTTGCCTGGACGGAAGCCCGGGATCTTGGCGTTACGGGCGGTCTGTTGCAGACGCTTGTTGACTTCGGCCTCGATGCGCTCGGCGGGAACACCGATGGTCATGCGGCGCTCGAGAGCGGAAGTGTTTTCAACAGAAACTTGCATGGATTTTCCTCGTTGCACAGACGTTAGCCGGCCATTTCCGACCCCAGATCAAGGGCAAGCATTCTAGTGGCTCGAACTCAAGAAGTCACCCTATGCACATGGATGGGCACAAAGTCGTGGCAGAAACCGTCCAACGGCAACAAAACAAGGCGCAATCACGGATGAAAAGTGATACCTCGGACAAGTTTTGCAAGACAATGATTGGCTCGCTGGTATCCTGTGAACGGATAAAGTCACTACCTTGCACATCGATGCGGAGAGCACGACCATTCTGTCGTTTCCGGTAACAATGCTTATCATCGCAGGACCTTCATGGCCATAAGTCCCGTGCCGCCGGTTTCCCTCGCCAATTGCGAGGACGAGCCCATCCATCGGCCGGGCGCGATCCAGCCTCACGGCGCACTGATCGCGCTGGATGCCGAAGGTCGCGTATTGAGCCGCAGCGCCAACCTGATGGCGACCATCGGGCTGGATGTACTGCCGGGCAGCACGCCGGACGGCGAGTTGCTGGGCGGCGATGTCCTGGCGCTGATTGCCGAGGGGCTTGCCAGCAGCGATCACTGGGCCAACAGTGTCGAAAGCGTGCTGCTCGGCCGCCTGTTCGACGTGGTTGCCCATCGCCATCTGCAGATCCTTTATCTGGAGTTCGAGCCGCGCCGTACGGCCAGCGGCTCCTTCAGCCAGTTCGCCCTGTACGCGCAACGCATCATCAGCCAGATGCAGAACCGCCACGACATCGATGCCCTGCTGAGCCGCGTGACCCAGGAAATCCGCAACATGACGGGCTACGACCGGGTCATGGCCTATCGCTTTCGTCCCGACCTGTCCGGCGAGGTCATCGCCGAGGCCCATCGCGAAGACCTCGAAAGCTATCTGGGCCAGCGTTACCCGGCCTCGGACATCCCTGCCCAGGCTCGCCTGCTCTATATATTGAATCCGATTCGCCTGATCGCCGACGTGACCTATGCGCCAGCGCCACTGATCCCGTCACTGGATCCGCGAACCGGCCAGCCGTTCGACCTGAGCTTCAGCACCCTGCGCAGCGTTTCACCGATCCACTGCGAGTACCTCACCAACATGGGCGTGCGCGCCTCGATGAGCGTTTCCATCGTCGTGGGTGGCAAGCTGTGGGGGCTGTTCTCCTGCCACCACATGTCGCCCAAGACGATGGCTCACCCCTTGCGCATGTCGTTCCAGGTCATCTCGCAGGTCTGCAGCGCACTGGTCGAACGCCTGGAACACAACCTGGCCACACAGACCCTGAAGCAGGCAAGCGACCAGCAACAGAAACTCATGACCCTGGCCCGCGACTCCGAAGATCTGGTCAGCGCCCTGGCGGGTGATCCGGACAATATTGCCTCGCTGATTCCCTGCGATGGTGCTGCGGTGGTGATGTCGGGACGTACCCAGAGCATCGGCGGACATTTCGACGCCCTGTGCCGCCAGGTGCTCGAACACGTCGAACAGGACCCGAACCTCGAGGTGTTCCATACCGAGCATTGGCAAGGCTCGGCAAGCGAGCGCAACACCAGCGGCTACTGTGGCATTCTGGCGGTCCGCTTCCACCGACAGGAATCGGGCTGGGTCATGTGGCTGCGCAAGGAAGAAATCAACAACGTGCGCTGGGGCGGCAAGCCGGAGAAGATCATCAAGGTCGGGCCCTCGGGCGCCCGGCTGACACCCCGAGGCTCGTTCGAAGCCTGGGAAGAAGTGGTGCGCGGACGCTCGGCCAGCTGGGGCGATACCGACATCGCCATCGCCGAGAAGCTGCGGCGTGACCTGGTCGAGTTGTGCCTGAGCCGTGCCAGCGAGATCGATGGCATGCGCCAGCGCCTGATCGCGATGCTCGGTCACGACCTGCGCAACCCACTGCAGTCCATTTCCATGGCCGCCGCCATGCTGTCTTCGAACGAAACGCGCGACACCGAACTGCGCAAGCACATCAGCCACTCCAGCGGTCGCATGGAACGGCTGATCAGCCAGATCCTGGAGATGAGTCGCCTGCAGTCGGGTCTTGGCATCATGGTCAATCGGGTCGACACCGATCTGTCGACACTGGTGGAAAGCATCGTCCACGAAACCGCCGTGGCTTTTCCCGGCCTGACCATCGAAGCCCGCATCGAGCCGGACGTACGCGCCATGGTCGATCCGGATCGCTACGCGCAGGTCATCACCAACCTTCTAGGCAATGCTCGCTACCACGGCACGCCCGACACACCGGTACTGATCAGCTTGAGCACTGAACAGCAGAACACGCGATTGTCCGTGCTCAATCAGACCACTCCGGTGGCGCCCGAGCGGCTGGCGACGCTGTTTCAGCCGTTCAAGCCGCACAGCGCCGAGAACCTGCGCAACAAGAACGGCCTAGGGATCGGACTGTACATCTCCCAGGCAATCGCGGTGGCTCACAGCGGCAACCTGAGTGTGGAGCAGAACGGCAATGTCATCACGTTCAGCATGGTCCAACCGGTGGAGGCGTGAAGCCTTGAGCGGGTGAAGCGCTCGCCAAATCGCAGACACGAAAAAGCCGCCCTGAGGCGGCTTTCACGTTGAGCGGCAGGCTTGGGCCTTGCCATTCTGGTTGGTGCGGACGAAGAGACTCGAACTCTTACACCTTTCGGCGCTGGAACCTAAATCATATGCTCCTTGAGGGAGCCCTTTAAAAACAAGCGTTTACGCCGCCCGCAATCGGTCACGCTGTCTCACAAATGCTCACCTCGTTCACGCTGTGAACTGGCGTGACTCACGTTTTGGTCACGCTGCATTCCAGCACCCTCCCGGGCGTTCTGCCCACCTCTACCCTAAATTCCGGCACCACCAAGACTGCGCATAGAGGCAACCGCCCTCTTCCTCCAGGCCGCTCAGAACAAAGCCGTTCGGCGCCATCCATGACAGCACCGCCTCATGCAGCAGAGGCAGTTCGCTCGGCCCGATTGAGTTCACACCTCGGACACTGGCCGTCTTCGATGTCCGGCCCAGGGCCTGGCACATCTCGTCGTTGATCCGCAGATCGCCAACCGCCGGCGGCAGTGCCCGTACCTCGGCTGCATCAATTGGCTTTCCCTGCCGCATCCGAGGCGTGACCTGGCACCTCATGGTTCGACGCCGTGCTGGCGTACGCTGTGGGTGACGACGCCCCAAACGGTGAACTCGTCGCCTTCCATGATAAAGCGGTGGTGGCCTGCGCCCTCAGACCGCAGCACAGGCATGCCGCGGACATAGTCCAGTCGCTTCACCATCGGCTCCTGATTCACAACGCCGATCACCACCTGACCCTGCCTCACTTCTGCACCCTTGTCGACGATCAGCAGGTCACCGTCGAAGATTCCCGCGCGAGTCATGCTGTCGCCGGCCACTCGAACCAGGTAGGTGCCGGGCGCGCGGATGCACAGCAGGTCGTCAAGGGAGATGTTGTGGGCTTCGGATTGGAATGGGCTTTCCATGGCATGACTCGAATACTGTACAGATGAACAGTATTCTTGCACCAGCCAGCTGGGCTTTGCAATCCTGCGGCGAGGAACGGCGCTGACGACTATCATTGCGCCAGGACAACGGAGGCGCACATGGACACGCTGGAATGGCTGAACCTAACACCCAAGCTCAGTGATGTAGACACCTGGACCAGATTCTGGTCCGTGCACGATGATCCCTTTCCACACATCCGCTGCAGGAGTTGCGATGGGTGGCAGTCGCTACAGGATTCGGCAAAGCCATTCGTGCACGGCGGGACCTGCAAGCTGATCAGGGTTCAGAGCGTGTTCCCTTGGCGGGACCTGCTGTGGATAGTTTCTAAATCGGGGGCGCATACAGCTTAGCTGATAAATCCATTTTTAGAAATTATTTATTTATCAACTTCTGGACTGTTGATCCTTGGCCGGTAAGGGTATTAGGATTGGATTTCGGATTGCCAATGTCATAGGTGAGAGCATGGATAAGCTGGTATTTCAAAATGCCCCTTCAGTTATCTTAGGAACAAACACATTTACCAATGTGCCTATAGTACTTCAATTTGATGACACGCCGCTTATTCAGGTGGTGCGAACAGAACAAGCAGGATTTACGACAGAGATCCCCATATACCATGAAGACGGCACCTACCTGACCAAAGTCGTAGGCTCAAGGCTATTTGAAACCTCGAGTGCCAAGAAGGCAGGCGTGACTTTGGAACACCACGACAAGGTCACCGTGTGCAAGCTTAACGGTCAAGTGCTTTACGAAATTCGGCGGGAAGGCGCCGCCGCACTTAAAACGGCTGCCGAACTATATACCCCCACCGGATTTTTCGTGAAGTATACGTCCTCACATCCAGAATTGATAAATAGCGCAGGATCAATTAGCAAAATAAATCAAATGATTACTCAGTGTACGTTCGAAGGAATGCGCATTGGAATACTGCTTAGATCTGACGGAAGCCTTGCCCTCGGAAGCAACTAAAGGAGTTACCAGATATACGGATTTATGGGGATTAGATTATTATGTTCTGCCTATCTAATCCCAGCCCGTATAAATTAAAAAAACCGCTCGCAAGCTACACCTGCTATCAGCCCTCTATCAGAAGCTTTTGCCAGCTCTCCCGCTCTCGCATCCGCGCTCGAGCAGTTGGGAGAGCATCAGGGCCATTAGGTGCGTCACTTGCCGCTATTGAAGTAGTCGCGGTACGGCTGAACAGCTGCATCCTTGGTCAGGTTGAGCTTCATCAGACGCAATCGGCCGACGCCGCCCAGGCCCTGGAATCGAATCCAGACCCTCTTCGTATCAGCGGCGGTGGTGAAGTGCAGCGACCAGCGAGTCTCGGCCGCAGCCGCCGTGAACCGCATGGAGCCCAGGGTGGTGCCGGGGAAGGCGTGGCCGGCGCCATCATCTGCGCCGGTGTTGATCTGCGCCTGTGGGTAGTTCCCGGTGAAGCTGGCCGTTCGGGTGCCGCTGATGGTGTAGGTCGTGGACGGCTCCACCAGCATCCCCGAATCAGCGTCGTTCGAGGTGGTGAAGTTGTCAAAATTGCCTGACACGCCGTTGTACTCGACAAAGGGATCGCCGCCGTTGAACCCTATATCCGTCTTTCGAGCGTAGGCAGGGTCGGCCGCCCATCCGGCCAGATCGGTGGCGAACTTGTAGTTCTGAATCAGCTGCAGCCCTCGGCGATCTCCGCTGCTGGCGATGATGCCTTGAATCGACGCCCTGTTGCCTGGCGCCGCGATGATTCCATTGCCCGCCGTGACAGTCATAGTTCGTCGGTCTCATAAACAGCGCTGCCGGTTGGAGTGACCCGGAAGCGGCCGCGTCCCAGCCACAACGCCTGACAGCCGGTTTCGGTGAACGTGAAGGCAGGAACCCACGTATCACCCGCCTGCTTCTCGACGACGATCGTGCCGGACTTGACCACAGCGGTTATCACTACCGGTGAGTTAGAGAGACGCCAAGGGAAAATGTTTTGAACGGTGTATGCAGCCATGGTGGTCACCTTTGGAAAGCAGCGCAGTGGAGCGCTTGATTGTTGGTCAGGTCACGCGATACCCAAGTACAAGGCGCGCTCGGCGGCGCGCCGCTTGACCAGGCCCGGCAGCACCTTGCCGCTTGCATGGACCCAGCGGGAGAACTGCTCGGCGGCACCGGCGGTATCACCTGCATTGAGCTTGCGCAGCAGCGTCGACTTGGTGAAATTGCCCTCCCCGACGTTGTAGGTGAACGACACAAGCGCATCGAACTGGCCTTGGGTGACAAGCACGTGCACCAGGCGCTCCACGATGTGCTCGAACCGGACCAAGTCGGCCGCCAGCATCTGCTCGGCCTTAGTTTCGGTGATGACCATGTTCCGGGTGACGCCTGCCGTGCTGCCGTAGCCGATCGTCCAGGGCAGGCCACCAGTGCCGGGGTCGGGGTAGGCCCTGAGCCGCAGTCCCTCGGCAGATTTGATCCGGGCGATGCCCTTCGGTGAGGTCTTCATGCTTTTCTCCGGACGTAAAAAAGCCCGCTCGAGGCGGGCATATGGAGTGGGGTGTTTTATTCCGCAGTCGGCGATTCAGTTGTCGCCGACGAAGGCTCGGGCACGGCCTTGGTGCTGATCGTCACCTTCGCGCTGTAGCTGTTGAGCAACTGGGCCGTCCGGATCGACGATTGGGGGAACGACTGCAAGATCTCCCGCGCTTTGGCGTCCGCCTCGGCTTCGGTGGCGTACTCCACTTGGTTATTGGGGTCGTACGAATTTGCACCGTTGATGACAATGTAGGGCATCTGAATCTCCAAATGAAAACGCCGCTCTATGGCGGCAAGGGTTTGTAATTGGATCGTTTAATTAAAAGGAAATGGCAGGTTTGATGTGCGCGTTACCAACGCAACAGGCATCCGGTCAAAGACCATCGCATAATAACCAACACGCTGGCCGCCCGCTTGAGTAGACGGCGACCCGCCAGCGGGTCCAAACATGAATTGAACGCCACCAATATAACCGCCCGCGCCTTCAATAACGCTATAACCCATTGCACCACCGTTATCTACAACTGCTGCGTTACGGCTGAATGGCAAGTGTACTGCGTACTCTTCATTTTCTAGTGGTACGCGCACCTTTGAATACTGGATTGATGGATAACTGCCCTTGATCAGCTCGTTATTTCCACCTACATAGGCAGTCACATACGTGTTTCCTTGCTGCGTTCCTGGGCCGGGCGCTGCTACTTGGGCAATAATATTCAGCGGCACCATGTATGAGTTGAACGTAATAGCGCCTGTTGCGACATTTCGGCAACGCAACCTAGGGCCAGAGCCCATTTCACGCATCTGATCAAAGGCGTACACCTTCGTCGACCCCGAAGCGTTGCCGAAAATGTAGGTTCGAGTATTGCCCGAGGCGCTGACGCCATTCAGACACCCGTCACCCACCAGAAACAGCATGGGTGCTACACAATCCGGCACTGTGAAGGTCCACTGTTGATCGCCAGTACCCGGAGCATCGTCGGCCCAACTCGTCCCTTGGGAAGGGTCGAGATTGATCGAGCGAATGCGCTTGCGCGGCCATATCTCGCCTTGCGTCAGGTAGCCGCTTTTGACCAAACCGTAGGTGATCTTTTCACTATCGAGCAACATAGTGCCGTCCAGCTTCCTGACTTTTAGGCCAGCCATTAAAAGTACCCATAGGCAATTCGGCAGTTCGCCGAAAAGAAGCCCCAACCGTTTGTGTTGTATGAATACGCCCATGAGAGCGTATTCCCTGAAATGGTAACGCCGGGGCGCTTACCTTTTTCTCTCTGCAGATCGACCAGCGGCAAGATGCTATAGAACAACGTCTTACCCGCTGGAGGTGACGAAATGGTCACTGAGCCGTTGTTACCATTCGTTATGACCGATCCTAAATCCTGACTGTAATTACCAGTCATATTCAGAATCTCTTGGCCATTAGCAGGATTACGCAGAATCAATCCAGCCATTATTTGACTACCCCATGCTTAGCTCCACTACAACCACGCCGTTCTGCACCATGAATATACCGTCCTGTCGGATGAACATATAGGCGCCGTTGGTTGTTCTATTTTGGATAAGAATCTGACCAGCATTGAAGTCCACATTCATTACCGGCGCGCCGTAGTTGGTGAAGGTTTGCGAATACAGCCCCTGCCCCACAATACCTTGCTGGATTGTGGCTTTCTTGATATAGGCATCAGCAATAAATACTTGACCGTTTTCAATGGTAAACGGTGATGACAAAGTCGCCCCGCCCCCCAAGTTTGCGTTCAGCACGACAAACCGGTCAGCGCTGACGGCAAAGGTGGATTGCGTCACGCCTCCTTCACTTTCCAAGCCCAGGCCAAACCCTGCCGCCACCTTCATTCCGCTGCTTGTCGTCATGACTTTCACAGAATATTGCGCATTGACTTGACCGTTCAGTCCAGCCAACGCCGTCGAGGTTTGCTGCACCGATGCATTCGTATCGCCCAAGGAGCTTTGCACCGTGTCAACGCGGCGCCCCAGAGCCGCATCAGCATTGGCTCGGGTAGACGACTCGCTTTGGATTAGGGCATTGGCACTGCCCACAGAAGACTGCACAGTGTCGATACGCCGACCCAGCGCGGTATCGGCATTCGTGCGAGCCGTAATTTCGGTCTGAATGGCTGTATTGGCGTTACCGACGGCCGTTTGCAGCGAGGCAACCTGTGTAGCCTGACTCGTGAGTGTGGCGCCCTGTTGTGTAACCTTGGCGTCTATCGAAGACACAGCTTGTGCCGAAGCTGCCGCCGATTTCCGGCCCAACGCGACGTACCCCAAATCTACAACCATACTGGCGTCGTTCGAATTCGAGAAGTCGAGACGGATGGTGTTGATGGCCTTGCCGTTCCACCCGCTGTTGCCTGACAGGTCGATCTCAACATCCTGCCAGTCCTCACTGCCCGTGATAGGAAAGTTCGCCCTGCGAACTTCAGCCAGGCCTCCGTCTTCGTTGGCCCAGTACATCGCACCGTTGGGGCGGCTAGTGTTCTTACGACGAAACCTGAATCGTACGAAAGGATTTTCGGCGCCTGACACCGCAATCCCGCTGATTTGTACGTTGGTGTACTTACTGACCGTAGAGTACAGCGCTCCGGGGGTCATGGTGGCGCCCGAGGTCAGGGCGACCCAGCCCCTGTTGGACCCGGTGAACTCCCACGAAACCCCCGCCACGAACGAACCCGCAGCGTTGATTGAGTTCTTCAAAACTGTGATGTCAGAGCTTTGTGTGGTGATCGCCCCCTCGGCCGAGCTAACCCGAGTGGTCAGGTCGGTGACTGCGCTTGCGCTAGCTTTGGTCGGTAGGCCGTTAGCCGGGCTGTTTACTGTGTTTTCGAGCGCAGTAGTCCTACCAGCAACACTGGTGATAGTACTGCCTTGAGTCGTGATTGTTGAGGTCAGGGCATCCACGGCGTTGGAAGTGGCCGATTGCGCAAGGACCTCAACCTGACCGTTGTTTTTCCAGCCGGTTGGTACTATTCCGTACTCAACCTGAGGCCGAGCCATGTCAATGAAGCCACTCGTCACGCTCGTACCGCCGTAAACGCGGTAGAACATCACAATCTGCGTGACGCCCGCAGCCAGAACGGGGATCGTCAGAAACACCCGCTGCGCCGAGCCGTTTAGGATAGTCAGGTCACTGGGAGTGGTCGTGATCAGCGCGCCTGACGCGTTTAGTTGCTGCATGAATATGCGGAACCCAAGCCCAGCGGTGCCCATGACATTGATCGAGGAGCACACAGCCTGACCTTCGCTGACTTTGGGGGTGCGTGTCCTGCTGTTCCGTATAGAGCGGTACAAGGCGCTAGTGTCAATCCCGGTGACTGTTATGCGCTGTGCTTTTTCAGCACTGTTCATGAACGACGGTACGAGAGCGAACACGCCCGTAGAGGCCCCCGCGTTCCCAGGACCGTCCGCGTCGTAGCCGTCAGGCAAGTCGTTGGCGACGCCAGCTGCCTTGTTAAAGTCGGGGTTCCAAACCAAGTTCTCCCCGCCAGCGTTACCGACGCTATTCGTCAGGTTTACGATGTTGCTACTAATCGACGTGATAGCAGCGCCCTGTTGGCCGACTGTACTCGTCAGTGAGGAAACAGCACTGGAAGCAGCGTCCGCAGTTGCCTGTGCTGCTTTTGCCGCGCTGATGTTCTCGACCCTCCAATCCGTGACGTACCAGACAGTGCCTGAGCCGCCGTGTGGCTGCTCGATCTGCAAAAAGGGTTGGATGAAGAACGTTCCGGCCGGAACGGTGTAATCCCAAGAAGCTCGAGTCCAGGTAGTTGTGGGGGTGACGTTGCCTGCACCGTTGCCGACTGCCGCGTAGGTGCTCGGGTCGGAGCCACGGTTGAAGTAGAAGTTGAACGGGGCCGCGCCAGCACCACAGGCAACCAACGCACTCACCCTCCAGACATCACCGGGCTTAGCCGGGGTGTACGGCACCACTGAAATCAGGGGGACGTGATCCCGGCTAGCCAACCGAGCCACGTACTTGAACGGGCAACTGGCGGGGACCCCAGCACTGCTGGAGGCTACTACAGCAAATCCCATCTGGTTGTAGCTCGGGTCAAAAGAGGCGTTGGGGATAATGTTCGACCCCGCCACGTTCGCTGCGGTGATCGAGTTGCCCAGACTAACAACGTTCGAGCTGAGCGAGGTGATCGATCCCTCGGTAGCAGTGACTCGGCTGGTCAGAGCCGTGACCGCCGAGGCGTCGGCTTTGGTCTGCGCAAGGGTCATGGCGCTCGCGGCGGCGGCGGCTGCGTCAGTGGCCACCTTGTCGGTCACCGCCGCCCAGGTCGATCCGTTCCATCGCTTGGGCGTGTTGGCCCCACCTGTAATATCGATCCACAGGTTCTGCGCCAACTGCTCCGCCGCCGTCGGCGCCGCCGACTGCACCAGCACCTTGCCCTTGCTACCGGCCAGCGTGGCCGCGTTGTTTGCGGCGGTCTGAGCAGTGCTGACGTTAGTGTTCGTGGTGTTGAGGCTGTTGTTCAAGCCGGTCAAAGCCGAGCCTTGGCTGCTGATCGAGTTCTCGGCAGTGGTCACCCGGTTGCCGATGCTCTGCACACTGCTCGCCGACGCCTTGCCGTCCACGTCTGTGCGCAATCCGGTGATCTGCTGCGCCTGGGCGGTGTTCACCCCTTCAACTGAAGTGACCTTCGTCTCCACAGTCTGCACGCGCGCGGCGAGGCCGTTCGCAGTGACCACCGCCTGACCGACGTTCAGCCAGTAAGTGGTGTTGGGTGGCGGCGTGTTGACCGGCACATCCTTGACGGCTTGGTAGATAACACCATCAGCACCAAGGACGCCCTGGCCGACAGCATAGGTCTGGTCGGGTTTGTACGGCATCGAGTCGGCAAGATCGGCGATTGCATCAATCTGCCCCTTCAGTTCGTTCTTTACTCCTTCCAGTTCGGTATCGACAGCGGCTATCTGCTGACCCAAGCGCACGCGCGCTTCATCTGCCAAAGCCTTTGCTTCGTCCAGGCGTTCGTTCACCGAACCTGGCCCGATGCCGGTGATCAACTCGATGTCGGCCGCCAGTTCCTTGCCCAAAGCAGATTTCTCGACCTTACCTGCGATAGCCTGGAGGTATGTACTGACATCGTTGGATGTCGTGGCAGGCACATACAGAAAGTCGCTCTTTCCATAGGCGTTCACCGAACGGATGAAGTAGTAATAGATCGTCGAAAAAGCCAGCCCTGCGTGGGTGAAGCTCAGGCCCTGCCCCAAATACTGCGCGCCCGCTGCGGTAGCCTTGGGATTTATGCTGTAGAAGAATTCGTAGAACCCGCTATTCAATCCGTTGCGTGCATTGCTTGGAACAAGCGTGACCGAATCGATTGAGGAATGAACCGCACAAGCCTCTGGTGTGGGCGGCCCGTTGATTGAAACGTTGATCGAGACCTCGCCTGACCTGGTCATGGGTCCAACAGCCGCCACACTCATCGTGTAGTTGCCAGAAATCAATCCAGTGATATTACAGCTGAGGCTGCTGGCGGGAACGGTATGAGCCTGCACTACCGTAGAGGCCTGTCGGACAGTGACCACGTATTCCGTCACGATACCGGTTGGCGGTGCCCAGGACAGAACGCCTTGAATGACTTCGGCCACCGTCTCCGCCGACCATGCCGCACCGGTAGGCGCCCCTAGCCCACCGGAAGGCAGATTGATGAAACCGAGCGGATTGTAGGGCTGGCCTACTGCGTCGTCGAAGATCGCCTGCTCATACTGCGCCACGGACACCGTGCAGCCTTCCTTGGCACCCATCGCCCAGTTGGTGACGATGAACTCGCCCAGGATGTTCAGCGAAGGCAGGTTCACGCGCACCACGCGGCCAGGCCGGCAGTTGTACCCAGCAAAGTTCATCGGGATGCTGATCGCGCCGCCCGCGCGCCGCCGGCGCAACTCGATGTTGGCCAGGCGTTGCGGCTGATAGGCATCCGTCACATAGGGATAGCTCAAGGTCTCCGCCGCTTCGCCGCCGTCCTCAACCAGCCACTGGCTAACTACCACCTCGGGATAGTCCGTTTCGGCCCAAGCCTGGGTGGTATCGATGAACGTGCCGCGCACTGTGTTGATGGCCGCATCATTGGTGGACTCGGTACCGCCTTTGATCGTGCCAATCACCATGTCTTCGGTGATTTCGAAGTCATACGGGCCATAGTAAGCACCGGCCTGCAGCATCCAGCGACCGCCGACCCGGATAAGTTTGCCTGCGCAGGAAGCTTCCAGTTTTTGAATGACCTGGGTGCGCTGCTCATTGGCCGCAATCACGCAAGCCGTGGTGTAGCGCTTACTGCTGGTCCCGTCAGCGTTTGTCACCAGCTCGTCGCACACGTTGGCCGCGCTGGCGAAGGTGGAAAACACGATCTCGTCGTCAGGCACGCCGCAACGGGTGCGCAGATACCAGAGGATGTGCAGCGCCGTGTTCTGGGTGTAGCCGGAGGCGCCGGTGCGCGGATCGTAAATGTCGTCGCGCCCTCGCACCACAAACCGCACGTCCGGAATGCCTGAGGGGAATTTCTCGGCGTTGTAACGCAACGAGAGGCGCACATAGGACAGGCCCCGGCCGATCTGCGTGTCTTTCCAGTCCGGGCAGTTCGTCTTGAGAAAGGCGTTGACCGTGGTCGGATTGATCACCAGCTCGTACGTGGCATCGTCGCCAAATTTGCTGATCGATTCTTGCCCCAGGAAAATGTCTTCCAGCCTGCTGACGGGGCCTTCGCTCAGGACATAAACCAGGTGCACCCACTCCCCTGCCCCTTGAGCGCCACTCTGCTCCTGGGCCCAGACAAGCACCCCGCCTGTGCTGACGCGACCCAGGATGAACCGGATCGGCGCCTTGGATGACCGCACCGTCTGAGCAGACGGCTCACTGGCGCGTACGGACGAATTGTTGGTGAGCGCCTCCTGCTGGGAAGCAGCATAGAACGCCAGTCCGGCGCCAATGGCCGCGCCGATCGGGCCGCCTTGAACAAAACCCACGACAGCGCCCACGGCCACCTGGGCTATTTTCTTGACTCCGCCGCTCATTCAACTCTCCACACAGCTGTCGCTTCACACACCACCCGGGCAGCGCCGTCATCGGTCGCTGCCCAGAACTCACCTGCCCAGAACACGGCAATTGCCTTACCCTGCGGCCCTTCGTACATGGCGACGTCACCACGCTGGACGAATGCCGGCGCCACCCTGGCAAAGCAGGCATCCCACGCTGCCTCGAGGCTGCCGTGATTTTTCTTCAGCGCACGTTTGGCGCCCGCCTCGGTGCTGTACTTGCCGCGGTACAGTGCAGCAGGATCGACCCCGCAAACGGCCACCGCGCAGTCGGCAGCAAACAGGCAGCAGTCAAATTCGCCCCATGAAAAAGGCCGCTCCAGGGCGGCCTTGATGACGTCGTGCAGACGCGTGGTCCAATCTCGATTTCGCATAGGGTCACTTTTCGTAGGTGAACGCCGGAGCATCCTTGCCAGCGCCCCAGTACAGGGGCCATTCGGCCATTTGCGCGACGGCGTAGAAGAAGCGATCGCCGTCGTGGCGGGCCTGGTGATTTTCATCCGTCCAGCGCTCGGTGCCCGTGCGGTTCCACTCCGCCATTCGGTCGATCACCGGGACGGTGATGCTGTTGCCGTCGCTACCATTTCCGCCGAACTGAAACTCGGCGGCGTCCATGCGGCCGGAGAACAGGATGTCGGCCGCGTAGTTGCCGGCCTCGTCGAACGCGACAAACATGAGCTTGCCAGGCCTGCCGCGACAGCCCCGGATGTTCGTCTCGCGCAGGATGTAGGCGTCCAGGCCGGACAGCTTCAGATCCACCGACATGGGCGACCCAGAGTTATCGCTCTCCTGCGACTGTCCAATCTCTCCGAACTGACCGACGCCCTCATAGGTGATGCCATCGATGACGATCTGCCCGGTGCCCGTGTGCGCGTACACCATGCCGTCGATGAAATCCAACTGGCAGGCATAGACCACCATGAAGCGACCGGTGGACAGGATGTCGATGACGCCCTGGCTGAAGGGAAAGGATGTAGCCATCAGAAGGCCTCCCGGAATTGCAGCGTGCAGTTAGATACAACCGGCTGGATGGCCACCTCGTGGGTGTCCACAACGCGGCGCATCTCCGAGTACGGGTTGCGGTACTCCACCGCGGCGCCCACCTTGAGCGCTCGGCGGATACGCTTGTTCAGCATCACCGTTACCCGACCCTGGGCATTCGCGTAGGCGTCCTGCACAACCTCGAACATTTCGCCTTCAATCGTCAGGTAGTCGCCCAGGGAAAAAACTCTGGCGTTTGGAGTGACGCCGCCGATGATCATGGTAGTGGCCTGGGCCACTCCAGAGATCACCACCGCCGCGCCAACGTCATCCTCACGGGTGCGTGTAAGCACCGGAATCTTTACCGTGCCGAACATCCCATGCAGTCGACCGATCAACGCCGTCAGCTGCCGCTCATCCTCTTCAAACAGCACGCCGAAGGTCAACGTGCACATCCAGTAGGCGCCAGGGTAGCCAACGATCTGCTGCGCGTTGGAAAGCGTCGAGGTGAACGCCTGGTTGTTGTACGTCATGCCCCACGAAGTTTCGGTCGGCTCCAGCGATTCAGGCCACTCAAGCGCCATGGGTACTCCTATAGCCGGTCACCGGCGATTGATCAGTTGTCGGGCTGCCCCGTTTCTTTTGAGGTCGCCGAGCACCATCTGGTAGCCGGCCTGTGCACCTTCCTGCGCCGCCTGCTTGAGCTCCGCCCTGGACACCGCATCACCGCCGCCACCGAAGTGAAAATGCTGAGTCACGCCCGCCAGGGTACTGGCGGCCTTCGAGCTTGAGTCGGTATCGCCGCCGCCCAAAGCACGTACGCCCAACGAGCCGTCCGCACCACGCGTCAGTGGCATGATCGCTTCCGGACCGGCTTCGGCGAAAATCCCTGCACCCTTGGCGAAGGCAAATGTCTGGGGCGTGTTGTAGACGCCGTTTGAGAAGGTCGAAAGGCTGGGCGAGTCGTACACTCCGCCTTTGGCATTCGCGACAAACGATCCTTCGCTGAATCCTGTCATGGTCCCCTGACTCAAGGCCGCACTACCGCCGGATAGGAAGCTGAAGGCGGAACTGGCAAGCCCGACCAAGGCCTGTTTGGCCTGGATGCGGATCAAGTCCTCGACGACAGAGTCGGCCAGGCTCTTGAAAGACAGCTTGCCGGTTTTGACGAACTGCACGATGGCGTCTTCGGTGCTGCTGAGCGCGTTTGAGAACAGCGATTCAGTCTGGCCAGCAACATCGGCAGCGCTGTCGCGGTAGTTTGCCCAGGACCTGCTGACGCCATTGCTCCAGTCGCTTTGGGCTTGGTCGATCTTTTTCCAGCCTTCCTGCATGACCTGCACTTGCCGGGTGCCGTATTCCTCGGTCAGATCGATTTGTTTCTGCAGGTCTTGCCGCTGCTTTTCGGTCGTGGCCGTGGCGAGGTCGGTGCGTAGCCCAAGGATCTTGTCGTTGGTCTGACGCTCCAAGTCGAGGCGCGCTTGAGCACGCTCCGAGCCCTTGTCGCCCATACCGACAGACGATGCCATGGCGTCATAGGAGGCCCGGGCGTTGTTCAGCTGCTTTTCCAGATCCGCCTGGTACTGCATGGCTTGGGACAGGCCGGTCGCCGAGGCGACTGTGGTGTCGTACTGATCCTTCAGCCAGTCCAGGCCCTTGGCGTATTCATCAACCGAAATCTTGTTGCTTTGAAACAGCAGGTCGAGCTCTTCGGTCTTCTTCTTGAGCTCATCAGCGGCGGCGCCAACTGGGTCGAAGGTCTTTTTCAAGGCATCGAACGATGTCTGGGCCGTCTTGACCTGCTGTTCCAGCGCGCTGTTGGCGGCCTTGCGGGCCCTCTCCGCCTCAGACTCCCCTTTAGTCGCAGCCTTGTCGGAAGCCTTGAGCGCATCAATCGCCTTGGCTCGCTCGCGAATCTTGGCAGCCAAGTCACTTTCGGACTTGATCTTGTTCTCGATGATGAACCGATCGGCCTGCTCCAGCGCAGTCTTGTCCTGCAGCGTGTGTTGCTGCTTCTCCAATTGTTGAAGGTAGGTGTTGGCGGCGTTTTCCCCGGCAGTATTTTCAACTACGGGCTTCGTAGGTCCAGACGCCATCTCCTTCGTCAGCGCTTGCTGCGTCTTCGTGAGCTTGGTTGCAGCCTTGTCGGCCGTGCTGAAGGCGCCTGCGCTCTCTCGGATCGACCTGAGGTTTTCCTCGGGGATGTTGAAACGCTTCGTCAGGTCGTCAACTACCGTTGAAAGCTGCTTGCCGGAAGCCCGCGCAGCGTCGAACTCGGCGCCTACTCGCGTCCCGACAGTGGAGCCGAGGTTCTGCCGTACCGTCTTCAGGAAATCGCCGTAGGCTTCATCGGCGGCAGACACCGCCCGCTCCTGATCGCGCGCGACCTTTACCAACTCAGCGCCCTGCTGATCCTGGGTCAGCTTTCGGAACTCTTCGCGGACTTCCTTCAGAGGACGTTTCAGGGCGTCCAGGCTACTGGCAACCTCATTGGTGTTGTCGCGCATGGTCAGAAACGCGATACCCGCGCCGACCGCCAAGGCCGCAATCCCGGCGGGGCCGCCCAGCAACGAGAGAACTCCGGTGGAAGCGCTCTTCAAGGTGGCCTGCGCCGCAACGACTTGCGCCGTTGCCGAGCGCTCTGCCATCCGGGCCTCGGCCAGCTGGATCGACATCTGCGTTTGAACTGCCGTGCCGCGCGCGGCGATGGCTTCCTTCTCCGCCCGGCGCGTGGCTGATTGCGCCGCGATCTGATTGGCGGTGGCCACCTGCACTGCGCTGGCTGCCTGGGCAATGTTCGCGGAACGCGACTGCACACTGGCCGCAGTGCTCGCTGCCAGGTTCGACAAGTAGCCGACAAATGCAGCCGTTACCTTGCCCCCCAGGATCGCAACCAGAATATTCAGGTTGTCGGCAAGGAAGCCGATGCCGGCGCCCAGGCCTTCAGTGACGCCATTCTTCGACATCGCGTTGAGGCGCTGTGTAACGCTCTCGATGCCAGGCAGCATTCCAGCCACCAACTGGCGTGTCGCACCGGCGAACGATTGCTCCAGTGTCTTGATGGACTGGTTCACCTGCACCAGCCGGTCAATCTGGAAGCTCGACAGGATGTTTCCAGCCGTCTCTGCCTGATCGCCAAGCTGCTGGAAACCTGCGCCGTTGTTCCTGAGCAGTGGAATCAGCGCTGTCGCTTCATCCGCCATGGCCTCCATGTAGGTGGTCATCTGCTGCTGATTGAGCCCCGCCTTTTCCAGCGAGTTGTAGTAGAGCTGCAGGGCCTGAGGACCGGACAGGTTGGCGAACATCTGGGCAGTAACGCCGACCCGAGGGGCGATCTCCTTGAAGAAATCCGCCATCTCGCCACCGCCGCGCGAGATGAACTCCCCAGCGCGGTCGGTGGTGTCCTTGTAGATATCCGCCAGCTTTTCCTGCTCGACACCCACGGTTCGCGCGCCGGCAGCCATCCGCTGGAACTCAGTGGTGGAGGTGTTCGACAACGTGGAGAGGTTGCGCACTTCCTGCGCATACTCGGTCGTCTTGGTGGTGATCGCCACCAGCCCCGCGATCGCAGCCGTTGCGGCCAGGCCCATGCCCGTGAATGCCGCGCTGATCGAGCGCTGTAGCACGCTGGCATTGGCACCGGTGCGGTCGAAGGCTTTATCGACCACACCCAGGCTGTTATCGATTTGGCCGGACGTTTTGGCCACGGCCGTTTCGCCACGCGCCAGCTCTTGGCGCAACTGAGCGGTGGTGGCCTCGATGCGTACGAGCATCCCTTGGACGTCGGAATCAGCCATGCGGGGCCCCTAATGATGGTTCACAGATCTACTGCGCAGCCTTGCGCCCGGTCAGTGCCTGGCGCAGTTTTTCAGCCACGGTGGTGGGTTTGGGTTTTTCGGCCGATCGGCCACTGCCAAATGGGTTGGTGATACGAGCCCACTCGATCTTGGCGTCCATGGCAATGAAGAGTTCGGGAAGAGGCGTTCGCCAGGCAACGTCTGGTGCCCAACCTAACCAGCCGGTGGCCACCGCAAATAGGCGGTCCACATAGCTGCCGTCTTCGACGGCGCTTACGCCTTCCCCGCTTCGACGTTTCCCGGCGTATCGCCGCGGGGGTTGTACAGCGCACCGAGGTAACCGGTTAGCTGCGCGGCAATGCCGGACACGCCGGCCAGCCAGACCTTTTCGGGCATTTCGCGGGAGGCATCGGCGCTGAGCCCGGCGCCGGCGGCGATGATCAGCGCGACACCGTCAACGCTCAGCACACGCAGGGATTCCGCAGCGCCGCGCAGGCCGCCGAAATGCGCTTCGATCTTGCGCACCGCAGCCAGGGTGATGTTCAGGTCGAAGGATTCTTCACCGACCTGCACCGAGGTCGCGCCGTGTAGGGTTTTGCTCATGGATCAATTCCTTGGGAGGCGGGGCCGAAGCCCCGGCTATCAGGCGGCAGGGCCGGCGATCACTTCGATGATGTCGGAGTTGATGCCCATGGTGATGTTCCGGCGAACGACGTTGTCGGCAGCGCCCGGTGCCACGGTGTTGTTCATCACCTTCACCCGGAAATAGAAAGTGGTCGGCACCACTACCGGGTTGGCCGTCGGGTCGCCATCGTTCAGCGTGACCTTGATGTTGTAGTCACCCTTGGTACGGTCCTTGTGCGCGACCTTCACGGCCTTCTGGCCCAGGTCGCCGTTGTCCAGGCCTACCGTCAACGTCAGGTCGCCCGCATCGGCGGTGCCCTTGTACTTGCGCACGCGGCCATCCTTGAGCGACGTGAAATTCACGCTACTGAAGGTGTCGCCGAACTCGCCCAGATCCTCGATTTCGCCCACGTCGACGTAGACGTCCTTTTTGTAATCGGCTTCGGTGTTGGCACCGGTCTTGCTGCCGATGCCGAGGCGGCACCCGGCGGCAGTGTTCAGATTGTCGGCCATGGAAATTCCTCCAAAAGGCACATTGGATAAAGCCGCGAGGCGGCCGATGTTGAATCAGTGAGTGGTGATGACGCGGACCGTGATGGCGCCCATGTAGGTGACGCCGTCGGCATCGCGCTGAGCATCCGCGCGCTCAACCCGGACAGACACCGCCCGGCCCTCTTCCAGCGGCAGGCGGCGCTCATCCAATGCGGCTGTTACTTCGGCGTTGATGCGCTTCACCTCGGCCTGCCCGTGGGCATCTGACCAGACGGTGAGATAGATCAAGCGCATCTGCCGCTTGCGGCCGGCGATAGGGCTGATGTTGGTCGAGATTTCGCGGTCGATGGAGAGGTACGGCATCGGTGTGTCGAGTGGCGCGCCATCGTAGATGGGGCATGACACTTCGGCCTCCAGCCGCGCGACCAGCGCAACCTGAAGAGCAACGGATGGATCAGCCATCGCTCACCCCCTGGCTGGCCTTCTTCAGCGTTCGGTTCACAGCAGCGCGAATGTCCGCCAGCACCACCTCACGGTTCACGTCCAGGGCAGGCCGCAGCCATGGGTGTGCCGGTAGCGCGGGAATGTCGGGGTACTTGCCGAAAAAATGGGCACCGTCGGATTTGTTCTTGACCGAACGGCTGCGATTGCCAGCGCGCTTCCTGCCGTCGTAGCCCTTGGTGCCATACTCCAAAAACCGCAGGTAGAAAAATCGACGGTTGTCCTTTTTGCCTCGGATGCCGATCTGCGCATCCAGACCGCTCTTGGACACGAACGCCTGCAGGGCGCCGGCCGCCTCACCCGTGTTGCGCGGCACGGTCGCCTGCATGGTGGTCAGGATCTTGTTGGCGGCCGCCTGCATGGCAGGGCGCAGCTCGTTGTCCATCGTCTGATGGATATTGCGTAGCGTCCGGCGCAGCTTGAAGTCGCCGGACATGCGGGACCGGCGCGCCACGGTTTACTCCTTGGCCTTGGCGGGCTTGGTAGGCGCGCTTGCGTCATCTTCGATTTTTGCCGCCAGGCCGCGGTCGATCAGCGACTGGGCGGTGGTGGCGTCAGTGACAAACTCGTCGCCGGCGGCGCGGTCGCCTACGGTACCGGACAGATCGGCCAGTGCTCGAACTTTCATGGGAATATCCTCAAGGGTTGGGAACGTTGGTGCAGAGCAGACGGAGCATCGAAAGCTCGTTGTCCGGCAGCGCTGCCACGATCAGATAGGTGACACCCCTGTTCTCCAGGCGGCAGCCGGCGACCAGATCGGCGCGGGGTCTGACTCGCACTTCTGCGGTCACGATCGCAGACAGCTGTTCAGCCACCGCTTCGATGCGGCCGGTGGGCAACGTGAACTCGGCCCACAACTGGCCAGAATCGACCCAGGTGTCATCAAAGCCACCGGTTCGATTCTTGACCCGCACAGGTTTGTAGAGGGTGGGACGATGTCGCAGAGGCCCGGCTCTCATCAGAATTTCTTCCTGTACCAGAGCAATCGATCAACCGCCAGCGGCACCTCGGCAGGCGCGCCACCGATAACCACCGCTTCACGGTTGGCGTACCAGTGGCCTACCAGCAGCAGGACCGCCTGCTGAACATCCTTGGTCAGCGCCATCTGGTCTGGAAGTACAGGGACGCCCTCGACCAGCACACGGTCGCAGTGCTGTTCGACGTGAGCCAGCGCGGCCGCCATATAGCCTTCGATCAGCTGATCCTCTTCGACCCCGTCGACGCGCAGGTGCGTCTTGACCAGGGCGAGCGCGATCATTACGACGCCTCTTTCTTGGCCTTTTCTTCGGCCTCAAGGCGATCGGCTTCATCCTTCTCGGCCTGCTCCTTCAGCCGCTCCTGCTCAGCTTTTTCAGCTGCCGCCTTTTCTGCTGCCGCTTTCTTTTCAGCTGCCGTGGCCGGCTTGGTCTCCTTCGGTGCAGCACCGTCGGTAACCTGAACGGCCAGGCCCTTGCCGATCAAGCCATGGGCGTATTCGTCCTCAACATCCTCGAGGACTTCGCCGGCGCGGATCCGCGCGAACGCCACGCCCAACTTGGTCGGGTCACCTTCAAAGCCCCACAGGGTTCGAATTTTCATGCATCACCTCAACAAAAAGGGGCCCGCAGGCCCCAGCGACTGGAAGGGTTACTTGGCAGCCGCGAAGCGGCCTTTGACGAAAGCGTATGGACGGCGAACCGCCAGGCCCAGGCGCTCTTCCACCAGCAGCACGCGCTGGTTCTTCACGAAGTCGTCATTGATCCAACCCACCTTCACGGTGAAGGCCATGCGGTCGTACAGGCGGGCGCCTTGGGCAAACGAGCCAACCACGAATTCACCGCCGGTGGCCGCTACACCGCCAGCAGCAGGCACGCCTTCGTCCATGCTGTCGGACACCACGACCGGACGGCCCCACAGCACAGGAGTAACCATGCCCTGCAGGTTGGCGAACAGGTAGCGGCTGTCTGCATCCTTGAGCAGCTCGATGTTCATCCAGTCCAGGTCGGTCATGACGATCGCGTCAGCGCCGCGCTTGGACTGCTTGCGGACCTGGTAGATCGCACGACGCACAGTATCGATCGCCGTATCGCCAGCCTGGCCCAGGGCAGCGTTGAAAGCGCTGGCTTGGGTCATGATGCCGTTCAGGTTGTTGCCCTGACCGTCGCCTTTGAGGATCTGACCTTCTTCCTTAAGCTTCAGGTCGTAGCGCAGCAGTTCCTGGATGTAGCTGTACAGCTGAGGGATGTCGTCGAGCGCTTCGTCGGTGACCGGCATCCACACGGCGATCTTGCGCACGTTGTCGGTTTTCTGCTCGAACGTGACGTCGCTGGACGGCTTGGCCGCGCCTTCGGCCACCATGCCAGCACCGCGGGTATGCAGCTTCTCGAGGAAGTAGCTGTAGCTCTGGCCATCCACTGGCGTGGTGGGGATCAGGTCGCGGATCACCAGATCCTGGCGCGGTCGATCCTGTATGACAGGATCCCACTGGGTAGGCACCAGGCCCGCGCTGGTCAACTTGGTTTCGGACATGGAAGCCATGTCGGACTTGGTGATTTCGATCTCGGCCTGGTTCTGGTTCTTCTGCTGCAGCGCCTTGTAGGCGTCGTTGCCCTTGACCAGATCGATGAAGCTTTTCTTCTCGCCGACCTGGTTGCGCAGCTGGATGCCCTTTTCTTCGAGCTTCTGCACTTGCTCGATGACTCGCTCGATCTCGCCTTTATGCTTCTCGATGTTGGACTTCATTTCCAGCGTCACGGAGTTGCCTTTCTGCAGCTCTTCGGTGACGTGGTCGTACTTTTGCTGCAGGCCCTGGAAGCCCTCTTTCAGTTGCTTGTCCAGGGAATCGCGCAGCTCTTTCACTTCGCTCATTGTGATGCTCCGAAATGTTGGGTGAACAGGGTTGAAATGTCTTTCAGCTCATCCACGATCACCGTGGCCGCTGCGCCACCATCACGGTGCACAGCGGAGTAGCCGAGCGAAGCGACAGCCGCCGCTTCCTTTTGCGAAAGGCCCATGCGGTCGCGCAGCGCCTTCTCAAAAAGTCTGATGTCCGATTTGACGTCGGTGACGGTGGCTTCCGGGTTCATGCCGAAAGGCACCAGCGAGGCTTCCCACAACTCAGCCTGCTTGATGATCCTGATGCTGCGGCCCTCGCGCTCTTCGTACGCGGCCAGCAGCGTGTTGAAGCCGATGGACATGCTGTCCAGCGTGCCTTCCTTCATCAGCTCATACGCATCGCGCGCATAGCTCACAGCCAGGTTGACCTTGCCCTTGATGTAGAGGCCGTGTGCATCCTGAGTGAAGTCCGCAGAGCCGATCAGCCGGGTCAGGTCATGAAACAGCGCCAGCTTCAGACGGCCCGCGCGGGTGGTTTTCACCTTCGTGAAGGCGCCCGGCAGAATGACGTCGTCACCCAGGTCAACGTTGTTGAACACCGCGGCATAGCCCTCGAAGTTGCCAGCGTCGTCGACCGCCTTGACCTCGAAGGGAAACTCAATTTTTGTCAGCATTGCCTTGCGTCTCCCACCGGGTGACCCGGTTGTATTCGTCGCCTACCAGCGGCGGCAGGTTTTCCTTTTCGCGGACCTCATTGATGGTCATCCAGCCAGAGCCACCAGAGCCGCCAAGCGCGCCTCCGAAATAGGTCGCACGAGCAGCGCTGTCGGCACGCAGCAGGCCCTCGACGACGAACTCGACGAACCGATCGGTGCTCGCATAGAGCTTGTCGTTGAGCTCGTCTTCGATGGCATCGAGGTAGGGCTTCACGCCGAACGTCACAAACCCGCTGGTTTGCTGCTCCAGGTTGGAACCCATGATCGAGGTCTTGCTGGCTCGGTTGGCCAGGTACAGCGGAACGCCCCAGACGCCGGCCAAGGCCTCTTCCTGGAACTGCTGTGATTCAATGAACTGGCTATCTTTCTGGGTCAGGCCAGCGGGCACGATCGTCGGCCCGCCCTGGAGGATGGCCATCTTGCCGAGGTCTTCGGTGTCGGCCTTGCGCACGTCGGGAAACTTGGCCATCACCTGAGCCTGCTGCTCAGCGGTGAGGAAGTTGTCGTAGATGACGTAGCCGCCGGTGAACCCACCCTTGCGCATGAACCGCGCCGACCAGTCGTGCGCCGCTTTGGCCAGGCCGATGGTCTCCGCCTGATGCTCCACCGGCGACATGCCATTGATGCCGTCGGTGCTGAACAGCTTGAAGTGCAGCATGTTCTCCGGGGAAACCGGAACACGCTTGCCATCGAGATTGACGTAATAGATCAACCGAGATTCGAGCGTGTCGACGGTGACGTTGTCGGGAGATACGAGGGTGAATCCGATCGGATCGCCAGACCCGTTGCGTTCGATGATCGCGTACGCATTGCCGCGCAGCGCCATGTTCACCACCACGGCCTTGAGGAAGTTCAGCCGCGTCATGTAAGGGTTCGGCTTGCGCAAGATACGACTGGCTCGGTCGTTCGCCTTCACTATCTGACGCTTGCCGTCTTTGTCGTCGTAAAGCTTGAGAGGCAGTCCGGATACCGTTTCACTGAGGATCTTCACGCAGGCCCAGACGATGCTGATGTTCATCGCCTTCGTCGGCGTGATGCGCACACCGGCTTTGGTCGCCTTGCCGCCGACAGTCATGTCGACTTCGACGTAGTCGCCGGTTTTCGGATCCTCATAGCCGAACATCCGCCAGGACAGCGGGTTGTACCAATGAGATGCCATAGTCAGCCTACAAGGTCGAAGAAACCGTTTTTCAAGTAGTCATCCATCCCGCCTTTGCTTTCCGGGTTGAGTGACATGAGAGATACCGCGTTGAAGGTGGCCATGAGCGGGTCGATCTTTGCCGAGCCGGAGGCCTGCTTGGTGATCAGGATCGAGTTGCCGCGCGGCTCGACGCGGGCGTTGCCGCAGCACCAGGCCATCATCGGTTGCCCGCCATGGATCAGGCCGCCCTCGGCCAGCTTGCGCTCGGTCGTCTTGATCGCGCCGCCCAGCTTCCAGCCCTGCGAGATGCCGATGATCTTGTCTTGGGGCACACCTGACGCGACCAGGGCGTCGAGCACGCCGCCGATGCCTGCCGGGTCGACACCGACTTGGTCCAGCAGGCCAGCCTTCTCAACGCGCGCGGCCAGATCGGCGACCTCTTCCAGGTCATCGCCGATCAGCTCGACCATGGTCAGGTGGTTTTCCTTGGCGAAGTCATGGAGCCGCGGCGCCTCGGCCTTGCGGCGTTCCAGCACCGAGGGGTGGGCCCAGGCGTGGGTCCATAGCAGCCACTGGCGTGTGGCCTTGTCGCGGCCAATCGCCGCGAACCCCAGCAGGTCGTCCAGACCGCCGCCATCGATGCCGATATCGATCACTTCGCAGCGCTCGATCAGGTCATCCAGCGTCAGGCCGGGCTCCTTTGCCTGAACCTCCCAGAATTCGGCGCCCGCCCAGCGATCGGAGCGCAGCGCCAGCCCGATCTCGACGTTCAAGTGCTTGGCGAGGAAGCCACGAAACGACTCTTCGCCGTCGATCTGCGCCTGCGCAAACCCGCGCTCAATGAATGGCTCGTCCACCGACAGCCCCAGGTTGGGGTTGGTGATGTACGCGTTCTTCACATCGCGGTGAGCGCCGGCGTCGATCATTTGCTTCGGGAATTCGTAGAGCACTGGCAGGAACGACTTGTCGACGATGCCGCCGTCTCGCACCTGGCGGGCATAGAGCAGCTTCTGCCGGAAGACGCCTGCAGGTGGCTCATCGGACTGGGTCGTTGCCCAGATGATGAAACCCTCAGGCCTCGAGGCCAGCCCACCGGTAGCCTCGCGCAACATGGCCTCGGCGTTGGCTCGCTTGCCGAAGACCCAGAGTTCGTCGATGAACACGCCGATGGCTTTCTTGCCCGAGACAGTCTCGCTGTCGGCCGCTACCACCTTCAACGTGGCCCCTGTCTGGTGATGAGTAACCGTGCGCAGGTGATCCTGCACCTTGAACAGGTCCTTGAGTTCGTCGTCGGCTTTGACCATGTCCCGGACCGGGATATAGGAGTTGTCAGCGATCTCCTTGGTCGGGGCCAGGATGATGAACTCGCCCGAGGTCCGCCAGTTCAGCACCAGGGCGGTCAGCATGATGCCGGCGGCAATGGTCGACTTGCCGTTCTTCTTGCTGATCAGGAGCATGAACTCGCTGATCATCCGGCGACCGCTGTATGGGTCATAGGCGCCGAAGATGGCAGCGACGAACTCGTTTACCCAGGACCGCACGGTCTCGCTCATCAGCGGGCTGCCGGTGGCATCCACCATGCGCAGGCCGCCGAATACTTCCAGCGCCTCGGCCGCTTGATCTGGGAACAGCGGGTCAAACGGGATCAGGCTCTGGCGGGCAACGATGCGCTGCTCCCAGTCTGTGCAGGCGGTTGACCACTCCATCATTTCACCACCGACAGCGGGCCTTTACGCACGCCGAACTTGCCCTGAGCGGCGCCGGCCGCCTTGTCCTTGGCGACCTCTTTCTTGCCGCTCTCACCCTTGCGCGGGTGAATGAATGGCATCAGCGCCTTTGCTGCGTCCACGCGCAGTTTGGCCTCGGCCTCGAAGTCATTCATCGTCGCCAGCAGGAAGTCCTTCGGATCGGAAAACCGCAGAGCCTTCGACAGATCGAAGCTTGGGTCGGGTTCATCAGCCGGCGCCTGGTCAGGAGCGGCGGTGGCCTCTGAGCCTTTAACAGTTTTAACAGGCGCTTTAACAGGATGCAGTGCATTCAGCTTGTGCAGCTCGGCGATCACATCCGGGTCTTTGGCGAGCCGTGAACCTGCCGCAGAGGCAGTCTTTTCGGGGCATCCAGCGGCAATGGCTGCATCTTTGTTGGACGCACCTTCCCTCACCGCAGCGATGAACGCGCGTTTTTTGGGTGTTAAAGCCATTAACAAAAAATCCTGAGCGGGAAAAAATCTGTACGTGCGGTCGAGGGCGGTCTAGCAACCGGGAAAACCCATTTTTTTGACCCCCCCCTCCTATCGGCCACTTTTCGCACCAAAACCGTGCAAATTTGACGCGAATCGGTCAAATCGCCCGACCCGCGGCCTCCTCGCGCTGCTTCACGCCGTCATGACAGGGCTTGCAGAGGGATTGCCAGTTGGCGCGGTCCCAGAACAGGGTCTGGTCACCGTTGTGGGCAACGATGTGGTCGACCACCGATGCAGCGACTACCAACCCGGCTCGGTCGCAGTACACGCACAGCGGATGAGCTGCCAGATGCACCAGTCGCGCCTTCTGCCAGGCGTAGTTGTAGCCTCGCTGGTTGGCAGTGGTCTTACCTGCTCGCCATGTGGCTGGCGGTGCGGTGCCTACCCTGTCGCTTTGAGTCGCAACTCGGTTAGCCAGCGTTTTCAGTCGTGCCATTTGCCGCCTCGCTGTCTCTCAGTGCGCGTCGACCACTGCGGGCCAGCACAATGTCCTGGGACCGATGGATATCTGTCATCTCACTCTCCAGCGTCCGCGCCACGAATGGCGGTTATGAATTTGTAGCGCGGCCTATTTGCTCTGGCTGCGCTTGATCTGCGCATCAACTTGATCAGCGCAGGTATCAAGCAGGTTGATGGCCCGATCCTTCAGCGCCCAAAGGTCGCCGTTCAGCGCCAGATTGTCGTCGCTATCGCTGACCCGTTCGCACGGCACCATTTCCGGCGCTTCCAGCCTTACCGCTGATGTCTTTACCGGCGCTGGCTGCGGGCTTGCCGCGCAGGCCGTCAGGTAAAGGCTGATCAGCCCACTTGCGAACAGCCGGGCTATTACGCTTGAGGTCTTCAAAATCCTTCCTCGCTTGACGGGCTTTGTCTTCGCTGGCTTTCAAGCGCTTCTGCAGATCGGCCAGATAGTTGGCGTTGCGTTTGGCCTCGGCCTGGAGCGCGGTGATGGTCATCAGGCTTTCGGTGTTGGCCTCGTTTGCATCCTTGGCCGCCCGGGTCTGTACCGTCACCTGCCCCTCTAGCGCGATCACGCGATACTGCTGGATGGCAATGAGCAATGCGGCCACCAGCGCGATTATCAGCGCGACGGCAATGTTTTTGAGCAGGCTCATAGGCCGTCCGCCTTGCGTCCGAGGAACCTCACGATCATTTCGCGGATGACCGTCACACCGACAAAGCCGATCGCACCGCCGGCGGCAACAGACAGACTTGATGGCCATTCCATCCACTCGATGACGCTGCTTGCGGACAGGCTCAAACCGCCACAAATCAATGACTCCAGCAGGATTCGGCGCTTGCTGGTCTCTTTGGCCTCGTACAACACCCGAAGTCCAGAAATAACCGTTGCCATAATCGCTCCTTGCCAGAGAGGGTTGCTCAGGTACAAGCGCAGGTGCAGCCATACCTGAGCCCAGAGGTCGGGGTCTTTCTCTGGCATGAGTGAAATCCAAATGCCTCCCCGGACCGGGGAGATAGATACGGAAGCCCCAGCGGTTGCCGAGGCGCGAGATTCGTTTGGATGCCCAATGGCGCTGATTGGGCAGCGGCCTTCAGGGTGCGAGTTGAGCTGCGCATCGCTCTAATAGGCAAAAACTACTGAAGTTTCGGCACCACTAGGCGATACCCTTGAGACGGTGAGCGAGAGTCCGCTCGTGATAAATCTTTATTTAGGCTGGTACCACTGAGCCTCGGAGCATTCAATGCCCACTACTCGTCTGAAGGAAATGCAACAAGACATCGATGATGCGACTTTGCAGCTGGAGGCGATTCTGCAGATGCTGCGAAGTCACGCCATTTTTCTAAAAAATCAAAAACTCGACCATCTCAGATTCGATATTTTATTAATTGAGAACCAGATAGAAGCGCTCGTCTTGTCCATCAGGGACATAAAAGGAAGCGCCATCAGGACTACAAGCGCCGATCAAAAACCATTACTACTTAAATCTTAAAATTGTGCAATGAAATCTCAGTGAACTAGGCAGGGATGATCCGATCAAGTATGTAGTTATGAAAACCCTATCAGCGACACCCGCAAGACTTACTGAATTCTATGAGATTCATTACATCCTGAATAAATCTAAAGAAGTCTTGGTAGTTGAAAAAGCCAACATGTCTGAGCTAGATGCTTGGCTGTGCATGCTCATATTCCTAAAGCCTAAGCATAGTCCAGTTGAATTGACTCATATCTACACTGTTGAAGAAGCACAGCTTTCAGCGTCGAAGCAAGGGCTGTCATGCGTACGTTGGAATAAAATTGGAAAGTTTGATCGGAGGCGTGCATCGATATTTTTCTATGGCGATACACTAGCCGAGGGCTTATTCCTGAAAGTCACTGAAAACAAAGTATTTGATATATAGCGTGTACAAAAAAGCCCGACACAATCGCCGGGCTTTTTTGGGGGGTGCCACGCTGGAACAGCTAAACACCTTGCTATGAAAACAGATGCTTATCCGCGCGGAAAGCTATTTTTTCATTTTCCTTGGAAGGTCAAGCCCAACTGCTTCCTTACGAGCGACCAGAAGCCCTTTCACCTGTGCTACTAAATCGGCAATCGCTCGAGAAGAATCCAGGCTACGCAGACTGATCCCTGGAACCCGCACATAAACTGATGGGTCCTCAGCGCTGATGAGAGTCAGGTCCATGTTGTCACCGTCTCGTGAGATACAACGGCAGAGATCTGGTAAAAATACCCGCTCGAGCAACGCTTTGATTTCTAAAGAAGACAGTCCATACCCTGCCATACGTCCTCCATATTTGCGAATAGGATCACAAATCGTTTGAGAGCCGGCCACAGGAAGTAGCTCGGCCCGCATATGTATAGCAAACGCTGAAACCAATTGCCACGCAGCGCCGTATGGTCAACAGGATACCTAGGCACTCCTTGAGGGGTCACGCTGCATAACGTACCTGCTCAAGCGCGCAGTCCACCCAAGCGACCCCAGCCTTGATGATCTCCCTAGCTTTGGCCTCTCCAATATTGAATTGGCGAGCGATTCGCAGAGCAGGCCATTTTGCCCCGTAGTAGAGCCATACAAAGAAGCCCATTTGCTCGTTGCGAGTCGTCAAGCGCGAAACAGCTGCGTCAACGGCCAATGCCAGGTCATCAGTAATGACGTAG
>NZ_DJUS01000176.1:0-174 GCF_002438365.1 Pseudomonas sp. UBA6276 | reverse complement strand
AATTCGAGCCGCCGGCGCCGCGACGGTTGTTGTGTTCGTACTGCACGGCGGGGCCATTCATCAGCACCGGACGCCTCAATTGTTTGATCTGGTGCTGGGTGGCCTGCAGCCTAAAGCTAAGCTGGGTCACCAGCACATCGAGCGGGAGCGCCTGGCCGGTTTCAGCCGAAACCC
>NZ_DJUS01000053.1:52409-56311 GCF_002438365.1 Pseudomonas sp. UBA6276 | reverse complement strand
TGCGCAGGATGAACTCGCCGCCATGCTGTTTGGCAAAGCAATAGTTGAACAGGGCGATGTAGGCCGTGCCGACATGGGGGTCGCCGGTGGGCGATGGGGCGATACGCGTACGAACGGTCATTGAGGGTCTCGAGCAGGTTGAATCGAAACGCCGATGTTAGCAGGGCTTGGGGGGCAGGCTCCAGAATCGTGTGGCAGGGGGTATGGGCGTTCGGTTTGGGGACGGTGGTGTGGCCTTCGCGGGCAGAGGGCTCGCCGCCCGCCCCGCTCCCACAGGGCGGGTGGTTGCGGGTGGGCTCTGGTGTGGTGTTCGCGGTTCGGCGTCAGACCTTGAGCAAGCGCTCGCGCAGTTTGCCGATTTCGTCGCGCATCTGCGCGGCGGCTTCGAATTCCAGGTCGCGGGCCAATTGGTACATCTTTTCTTCCAGTTGCTTGATGCGCTTGGTGATTTCGCTCGGCGAGCGCAGCTCGTTTTCGTAGCGCGCATTTTCCTCGGCGGCCTTGGCCATGCCCTTGCGCTTCTTGCTGCGCGAGCCAGGCACGGTGGCACCTTCCATGATATCGGCGACGTCCTTGACCACGCCTTTGGGCACGATGCCATTGGCTTCGTTGAAGGCGATCTGCTTCTCGCGACGACGCTCGGTCTCGCCGATGGCGCGTTCCATCGAGCCGGTCATGCGATCGGCATAGAGGATGGCCCGCCCATTGAGGTTTCGCGCGGCACGGCCAATGGTCTGGATCAGCGAGCGATCCGAACGCAGGAACCCTTCCTTGTCGGCATCCAGGATCGCCACCAGCGAAACCTCGGGCATGTCCAGGCCTTCGCGGAGCAGGTTGATCCCCACGATCACATCAAATGCGCCCAGACGCAGATCGCGGATGATCTCCACGCGCTCCACGGTATCGATGTCAGAGTGCAGGTAGCGCACGCGCACGTCGTGGTCTGCGAGGTAATCGGTAAGGTCCTCGGCCATGCGCTTGGTGAGTACGGTGACCAGAATGCGGTCGTCATTGGCCACCCGCTTGCGAATCTCCGACAGCAAATCGTCGACCTGGGTCAATGCGGGCCGCACCTCGACCTGGGGATCGACCAGACCGGTCGGCCGTACCACCTGCTCGATGATTCGCCCGGCATGCTCGGCCTCGTAGTTGCCGGGGGTGGCCGAGACGAAAATGGTCTGGGGGCTCACCCCTTCCCATTCGTCGAAACGCATGGGTCGGTTGTCTAGCGCCGAGGGCAGGCGGAAACCGTATTCGACCAGGGTTTCCTTGCGTGAGCGGTCGCCCTTGTACATGGCCCCCACCTGCGGAACGCTGACGTGGGACTCGTCGATCACTAGCAAGGCGTCAGGGGGCAGGTAGTCATAGAGGGTGGGTGGCGCTGCGCCAGCAGGACGTCCAGACAGGTAGCGGGAATAGTTTTCGATACCGTTGCAGTAGCCCAACTCCAGGATCATTTCCAGATCGAAGCGCGTGCGTTGTTCCAGACGCTGGGCTTCGACGAGTTTGTTCTTGTCGCGGAAGTAGTCCAGGCGGTCCTTGAGTTCTTCCTTGATGCCTTCCACGGCGCCCAGCAGGGTTTCCCGTGGGGTGACGTAGTGGCTCTTGGGGTAGAAGGTGAACCGTGGCAACTTGCGCGTGACCTCGCCGGTCAGCGGATCGAACGCGGCGATGTTCTCGACTTCATCGTCGAACAGCTCGATACGGATGGCTTCCAGATCGGATTCGGCGGGGAACACGTCGATCACGTCGCCACGCACGCGGAAGGTGGCGCGGGCGAAGTCGATCTCGTTGCGGGTGTATTGCAGGTCGGCCAGCCGGCGCAGCAGCGCGCGCTGGTCGAGCTTGTCGCCGCGGTCGACGTGCAGCACCATTTTCAGATAGGTTTCGGGACTGCCCAGACCGTAGATGCATGACACAGTGGTGACGATGATGGCGTCCTTGCGTTCGAGTAAAGCCTTGGTCGCGGACAGGCGCATCTGTTCGATGTGGTCGTTGATCGAGGAGTCCTTCTCGATGAAGGTGTCCGACGATGGCACGTAGGCCTCGGGCTGGTAGTAGTCGTAGTAGGAGACGAAGTATTCGACCGCGTTATTGGGGAAGAACGCCTTGAACTCACCGTACAGCTGAGCGGCCAAGGTCTTGTTCGGCGCCAGCACCAGCGTCGGGCGCTGAACCTGCGCAATCACGTTGGCGATGCTGAACGTCTTGCCCGACCCGGTTACCCCCAGCAAGGTCTGGTGCGCCAGGCCCGCTTCGATACCCTCCACCATCAGGCGAATGGCTTCCGGCTGGTCGCCGGCCGGCTCGAAACGGGTAACCAGTTGAAACTCGGACATGCCACACCTCATGAGTCGCTACAGTCGGACTTTTCCGACTGTATTTATAGACAGTACTTAACCCTAATTGGCACCTGTTGCGGCAAGTTTCAAGGGCATGGCCCAAGACCTTCGGCAAGCACGGGACCAATGGTCGAAAAATAATCGGCAAAAATCGGTAAAACCAGGTGCAACCTGTCGCCCCATGGGCCAAGCGTCTTTATACTGACTCCCCACTCGTGCACCGCTTCGTGCCGCATGGATGAAGCGTGCATCCTCTTCACTCCCGATCAGAGCTACGGTAAAAATGAGCCTGTTTTCCGCTGTCGAATTGGCACCCCGCGATCCTATCCTGGGCCTCAACGAAGCATTCAACGCCGACACCCGCACCGACAAGGTGAATCTGGGCGTTGGCGTGTACTGCAACGAAGAGGGGCGAATTCCCCTGCTGCGCGCGGTCATCGAAGCCGAAACCCAGCGCGTTGCACAGCACGCTGCACGTGGCTATCTGCCCATCGACGGTATCGCCGCCTACGACAAGGCTGTACAGACCCTGATCTTCGGCGCCCAGTCCCCGCTGCTGGCGGCAGGTCGCGTGGTGACCACGCAGGCCGTCGGCGGTACCGGCGCCCTGAAGATCGGTGCCGACTTCCTCAAGCAATTGTCGCCTGACGCCGTGGTCGCGATCAGTGACCCCAGCTGGGAAAACCATCGTGCCCTATTCGAGACCGCCGGTTTCAGCGTGCAGAACTATCGCTACTATGATGCGACCAGCAACGACGTGAACCGTTCAGGCATGCTCGAAGACCTCGACGCCCTGCCCGCCGGTTCCATCGTCGTGCTGCATGCCTGCTGCCATAACCCGACCGGCGTCGACCTCAGCGCATCCGACTGGGTCAACGTGCTGGACGTGGTCAAGCGCAAGGGCCACGTGCCGTTCCTCGACATGGCCTACCAGGGTTTTGGCGAAGGCATCCACGAAGACGCCGCGGCCGTGCGCCTGTTCGCCGAGTCGGGTTTGAGCTTCTTCGTGTCCAGCTCGTTCTCCAAATCGTTCTCGTTGTATGGCGAGCGTGTCGGCGCATTGTCGATCGTCACCCAGTCGAGCGACGAGACCTCTCGCGTGCTGTCGCAGATCAAACGCGTCATCCGCACCAACTACTCCAACCCGCCGACCCATGGCGCAATGATCGTCGCCAACGTGTTGAACAGCCCGGAGCTGCGCGCCATGTGGGAAGACGAGCTGGGCGAGATGCGCCAGCGCATTCGCAGCATGCGTCTGCAAATGGTCGAGGGGCTGGCGGCCCAGGGTGCGAACCGCGATTTCGGTTTCGTTGCCCGTCAGGCCGGCATGTTTTCCTATTCGGGGCTGAGCGCCGAGCAGGTCGCTCGCCTGCGCAACGAGTTCGGCATCTACGCACTGGACACCGGACGTATCTGCGTGGCCGCGCTGAACCAGCGCAACATCGATGGCGTGATCAAGGCCATCGTTCAGGTGCTGTAGCCTTTTTGCCTGGGGGAGGCTTGACTTCCCCTTAGCAATCAGTAACATA
Source organism: Pseudomonas sp. UBA6276 (assembly GCF_002438365.1). NCBI lineage: Bacteria > Pseudomonadati > Pseudomonadota > Gammaproteobacteria > Pseudomonadales > Pseudomonadaceae > Pseudomonas > Pseudomonas sp. UBA6276. Next base: position 52,440 of record NZ_DJUS01000053.1, on the reverse strand, counting down.
CGCAGCAGATTCCGCGATAGCTCAGTCGGTA
>NZ_DJUS01000053.1:7923-52318 GCF_002438365.1 Pseudomonas sp. UBA6276 | reverse complement strand
AAAAACCCGCCTTATGGCGGGTTTTTTCGTTTTGGCACCTTGAAGAAGACGGGCATGAACGGATCGAATTCGGCGATCACCAAACGTACTTGACGCTGGTCAGCAACGTGCGTCGCATGCCAGGGTAGCACTCGTAGGAGTCGTCACAGGTGGCCACATACTCGGTATTCAACAGGTTTTGCGCGTTGACCGAGACAGTCACGTGTTTGTTGATCGGATAGCTGGCGCCGGCATCGAACAGGGTGTAGTTGTCGATGTGATAGGTATTGCCGTTGTCGCCATACAGCACGCCGGTGTACCGGACACCGCCACCCAGGCTCAGTCCCTTGAGCGGGCTGTCGTCGAACGTGTAGTTCAACCAGGTGGACGCCATGTGCTTGGGCACGTTGGCTGGCCGGTTGCCTTCGTCGCCACGATTGCTCCTGGTGATTTCAGCGTGGGTGTAGGTGTAGGACGCAATCAGGTCCCAGTGCTGATCCAGCCGCGCCTTGATCTCGGCTTCGATGCCGCGCGATTGCTGCTCGCCCGACGCAACGGTGAAGCCGGTGTTCACACCACCAATGATTTCAGTGGTCAGCACATTGGTCTTGGTCAGGTCATAAGCAGACAGGGTCATCAGGATGGCATCGCTGGGTTGGTATTTCACACCCACTTCCCATTGATGCGCCGTGCTGGGGTCGAACGCACTACCGCTGCGGTCGGTGCCGGTATTGGGCGTGAACGATTCGGCGTAGCTGACGTAGGGCGCCAGACCAAACTCCGTGAGATAGGTCAAACCCAGGCGTCCGGTAAAGGCAGTGTCCTTCTGGTTCGATGAGGCACCTACATGGTTGTCCAGGTCGTTGCGAACATAGTCATAGCGCCCGCCGGCCGTGAGAATCCAGCGATCGTCGAACTTGACCTGATCCTGAATGTAACCGCCCGCCTGTTCGATGGTCTGGTCGTAATCGATCGAGCTCAGACTGTTGCCAGCGCTGGGACGAGCGATCGCCAGGCCATACTGTGGCGCAGTCAGGTTCAGGCTTGGCGCTCGGGTGCGCCAGCGCGAGATATCGGCGTCTTGCCAGGTGTAGTCGACGCCCATCAGAAGGGTGTGGCTCAGTGGGCCGGTGGTAAAATCGGCTTGCAATTGGTTGTCGAGGTTGAACGTGTTCAGGTGCTGATCGAAGCGGTCGGCGATCCGTGTCACATTGCCTGTGGTGGTGTCGACAGCGGCCGGTAGCAAGTTCTGGAAGATCAAGTCGACCTGTCCGTAGCGGGCGTTCTGGCGAAACTCCCAAGTATCGCTCAGCCGATGGCGGAATTCGTAGCCCAGACTGAATTGCTCCTGGTCCAGATGGTTGAAGCTGTGATCGCCCATCAGCGTGTTGGTGGTATGACCGCTCGGCGTGCTGTAGGCGAATAGCGAGCCGCCGTTCGAATCGCGCATGAAGTCGCTGAGCATGGTCAGGCTGGTGTCTTCGTCCGGCGCCCAGGTCAGAGACGGCGCTATGTACAAGCGGTCGTCCGTCAGCGCGTGGCCATCCGCATAATCCACCTGGGTATCGGCTTCGCGGGCGAGGCCAATCATACGGTAGATCAGATGTTGGTCGTCGCTGAGCACACCGCCCACATCGAACTGGCCTTGCAGGCGATCATGGTTACCACCGGTCAACTGCACTTCGTTGACGTGGTTGGCCTCGGGTCTCTTGCTCACACGGTTGATGATGCCACCCGCGTCCCCTTGACCGAACAGGCTGGAGGCCGGGCCTCGTACGACGTCTATGCGCTCCAGAGAATAGGGTTCGCTGCGGAAAAACGCGTAGCTGTTGTTCTGCTGACGCAGCCCGTTGAGATAGTCACTGCTTGCCTGGCCGTTGAAGCCGCGGATATACAACCAGTCAAAACCCTTGGGGTCCAGGCCGTAGGCTTCCACTTTGACGCCGGGCACGTAACGCAACGCTTCGGTGACGGTCTGCACGCCTTGGGCCTGCATCTGCTGACGGGTCACTACCGAGATCGACTGCGGGATCTCGATGATAGGTGTATCGGTCTTGGTACCTGCACTGCTACGAATGGCCACGTAACCCTCCACCGGGCTGGCAGCTGAGTCAGCCGATCTGCCGGTGATGTTCGTGGGGTCCAATTGCAGCGTTGCGTCGATGACAGGGATCAGCGAGTAGCTGCCGTTGCTCAGCGGCACGGCTTGCAATTTGCTCGCGGACAACAACTGGCGCAAGCCTGAGTCCACGGTGTAAACGCCATGCAGACCCGGCGAGCGTTGTCCTTGTGCCTGGGCTGGATCGAAAGACACATTGATTTGCGCCGCAGTCGCGAACTGCGCCAGCGCGGCGTTGACCGTGCCGGAAGGGATATCGAACTGACGGGTCGCGGCCGTCTGCCCCCAGGCGGGCGCAGCGTTCATGACCGAAGTCAGCGGTGCGCCCAACGCGATGCCGAGCAACGTGCGGCGCACGATGCGGGTCAGTGACGGAGGTCGTTGAGTGATTGGCTTGTGTCCGGACATACCGTTTCCTTTCGCCCAGTGGCAGTAGAGTGACAGCGCCGTGTGATGCGCTTCTATCTACCAAGTCGAATGAAAACTGGAATCGGCAACCCCAAGCGGCTATTTATTTTGTGGTATTGGTTCAGACCGACTCCACGCGCGTCCAATAACGGCTGAATCGGCGAATACGCACGGGCAGGGTCGAGGAAAGGTTTTCCAGGATCGTATCGATATTGCGCAACTGAAACGCCCCCGAGATGCGCAACTCTGCGATCTGCGCCTGACAGCCCAAATGCCCGGGACGGTAGCGTTGGAGCTCGAGGATCAAATCTTCCAGCCGCCAGTTGTTGACGACCAGCATACCGCGAGTCCAGGCGTCGGCGTCGGGGCTTGCAGCCTGCACGTTGCCCATTCGGTCCTGGTTGAACCACATTTGCTGGCCCGCCTCCACCCGCACGGTCGGCGTGAGAATTGCGCTGCGTACTTCCACGGCCTGTTCGAGCACGCAGACTTGGGTTCGAGCGTCCAGGCGGCGCACGATAAAGCGTGTACCCAGCGCGCGGATGCTGCCTTCTTGGGTGTGCACCACAAACGGCCGTGCCAGAGAATCGCGCGCCGTTTCCACGAGGATTTCTCCATTGAGCAGTTGCAGCTCGCGAAGGCTTGGGCCGAAGTGGATGTTCACCGCGGTGGCGGTATTGAGGCGTACCTGACTGCCATCTTCCAGGGACAGGCTTTTGCTTTCACCCGTCATGGTGTGCTCATCCGCTATCAATGACGGCAGGGCAGTGTTACGCCAGGCCAACGTGCCTGCCCCTCCGGCCGCGAGCAGTAGCGACAGCACCTTGAGCGCTTCGCGGCGTTTGATTCGAGCACTTTTGAGCGTTGGCTCGGCCATTCCAGGGCCGATCCGATCAAAGCGTTCCTGTAATCGGATCAGCCTTTCCCAGGCCTGGCGATGGCCGGGCGCACTCTCAAGCCAGCGCAGATGCGCTTCCCGAGTGGCGTTATCGGCGTCATCACATCGCAAATCGACGTACCAGCGCGCGGCGGCTTCTAGGATCGCGGTCTCCAGTGCCACGTTTTAATCCTCGGTGGCTAACAAACAATGCATCAAAGCGCGCACCGCGTGTTTCTTGACGGTGTTGACCGATACCTGCAGTTGCCGACCGATTTCCACATAGCTCAAGCCATCCAGGTGGGCCATCAGGAAAATCTGTCGAGTTCGAGCACCGAGGCCGTGCAGAATTCGGTCGATTTCCAATAGCGTTTCAATGATCAGAAGGCGTGTTTCCGGCGAAATATCCAACGCTTCGGGTCGGGATGCCAGGGTTTCCAGATACGCCTGCTCCACCGTGCGGCGCCGGAACATATCAATCATCAGGCTACGTGCGATGGTGCTTAAATACGCACGCGGCTCACGCAGTTCGTGGGCCTTGCGCTGGGTCAGTACCCGCATGAAGGTGTCTTGCGCCATGTCAGCCGCGTGATCGACGCAGCCCAGGCGCTGGCGCAGCCAACCACACAACCAGCGATGATGATCGAGGTACAGGGTGTGTACGGTCTGTTTATGCAGGGGATCGACGCAAGACATGGCTCAAACCTAGGAAGGCTTATGTGATAATGACTCTCATTTTCGTGTTTGCCGGGTTATTTTGCAATGCTGGAAACCGGGCCGGTCTGCGTCATTTCGACTGTAAATCAGTCACAGCGATGGGACGACCTGTTTCAGTCGTGAGCGCCGACCACGTCGTCGGCGAAGTGAGGATCATTTCTTACGTCCGACTCCATGCAAGCTATCTATCCTCAAGCCTTCGCACCCGAACTTTCCCCCGCCCTCCTCGCTCATAACAACACACCCATCACCTGGCCACCTGCCATGGACCTAGTCGTCGCGCGTCCCGAAGGTTTGTATTGCACCGCCGGGGATTTCTATATCGACCCGTGGCGGCCCGTCGAGCGTTCGGTGATCACCCATGGTCACGGCGACCATGCGCGGACCGGCAATGAACATTATCTGGCGGCAGCGCCGGGCGAAGGCATCCTGCGTACCCGTCTTGGCCAGGACATCAATCTGCAGTTGCTCGAGTACGGGGAAGTCCTGCAGCACAATGGCGTGACGCTGAGCTTTCATCCGGCCGGACACGTGCTGGGCTCGGCCCAGGTTCGCCTGGAATACAAGGGTGAGGTGTGGGTCGCTTCCGGTGACTATAAAGTCGAGCCGGACGGTACGTGCGCGCCCTTCGAGCCGGTGCAATGTCACACCTTCATTACCGAATCGACGTTCGGCCTGCCGATCTATCGCTGGCAGCCGCAGGCGGAGATTTTCGAGGAAGTGAACCAATGGTGGCGTGCCAACGCCGAGCAAGGCAAAGCCAGCGTTCTGTTCGCCTACGCGTTCGGCAAGGCTCAGCGCTTGCTGCACGGCATCGATGCCAGCATCGGGCCGATCCTGGCGCACGGTTCGGTGGAGCCGCTAAACAGGGTCTACCGTGATGCCGGCGTCTACATCCCGGAAACCCAGTACGCCGGCGACTTCAAGAAAACCGACCCGGCGTTGCGCAATGCTCTGATCATTGCGCCGCCCTCGGCGGGTGGCAGTACCTGGATGCGCCGTTTCGGCGACTACAGCGATGCTTTCGCCAGTGGCTGGATGCGTCTGCGCGGTACCCGTCGGCGCCGCGGTGTGGACCGTGGCTTCGTGCTGTCCGACCACGCCGACTGGCCAGGGCTGCTGTGGGCCATCGAGCAGACCGGGGCCGGGCGGGTCATGGTGACTCACGGCTCGGTGGAAGTGCTGGTGCGCTACCTGCGCGACATCGGTCTGGACGCCCAGGGCTTCACCACCGAATACGGTGACGAAGAGGAACCTCAGGAGACCGCGTCTTGAAAGCGTTCGCACAGTTGTATGCCAATCTCGACGAAACCACTTCGACCAATGCCAAGCGTCAGTTTCTGGAAGACTACTTCCGTCAGGCACAGCCGGCCGATGCCGCTTGGGCGGTGTATTTCCTCTCCGGCGGCCGACCCCGGCAACTGGTGGCGACCAAGGTCTTGCGTGAGTTGGCCATCAAGCTGGCGAACGTGCCTGAATGGTTGTTCGAAGAAAGTTATCAGGCGGTAGGCGATCTGGCCGAGACGTTCTCGCTGCTGCTGCCCGAAGCAGAACAGACCAGCGACGAAGGCCTGGCCTGGTGGCTGGAGAACGCCCTGCTGCCCCTGCGCGGGCTGCCACCTGAAGAATTGCACGAGCGCTTACCGCCGCTGTGGGCTCAGCTGGACCGCGCCAGCCTGATGCTGTGCCTGAAGCTGATCACCGGCAGCTTCCGCGTGGGCGTTTCGAAACTGCTGGTGACCCGAGCACTGGCGCAGATGGCCGGTCTGGACAGCAAACGCGTGGCCCAGCGCCTGGTGGGCTACACCGACCTTTCGCACCGTCCGGTTGCCGACAGCTACCTCAAGCTGATCGCCGAGGAATCCTCGGACGAGCATGCCCAGCGTGGCGGCCAGCCGTACCCGTTCTTTCTCGCTCATTCGCTGCAACAACCGGTCGATCAGTTTGACACCCTGCTGGGCCCCAGCAGTGACTGGCAGGTGGAGTGGAAATGGGACGGGATTCGCGCTCAGCTGGTCAAGCGAGACGGACGCCTGTGGATCTGGTCGCGAGGCGAGGAGCTGGTGTCGGATCGCTTTCCCGAGCTGCATTCCCTGACCGCGAGCCTGCCCGACGGCACCGTGATCGACGGCGAGATCGTGGTCTGGAAAACACCGCCACCGGCGGATGTGGCGCCCGAGGATTTCAGCCTGGACGATGCATCGAGCACTTCGGCGGATACACCGGCGGTGCAGCCGTTCGCTCTACTGCAACAGCGCATCGGTCGCAAGACCTTGAGCAAGAAGATTCTCGAAGAGATTCCCGTGGTGGTGCTCGCCTATGACCTGCTCGAATGGCAGGGGGAAGACTGGCGCAGCCGTCCGCAACATGAACGTCGTACACAGATGGAACAGGTCATCGCGCAAGCGGCCGATCCGGTACTGCGTCCTTCGCCGGTATTGACCGGCGAAGACTGGCTGGATCTGGGCCGACAGCGTGAGGCGTCACGGGCACTGGGGGTCGAAGGCATGATGCTCAAGGCGCGCGATTCGCTCTATGGCGTGGGCCGAACCAAGGACATGGGCACCTGGTGGAAGTGGAAGGTGGACCCCTTCAGCGTGGACGCGGTTTTGATCTATGCCCAAGCCGGCCATGGGCGCCGGGCGAGCCTCTACAGCGACTACACGTTTGCCGTGTGGGACGGTCCGCCGGAAGCGTCCGAGCGCACGCTGGTGCCGTTCGCCAAGGCCTATTCCGGATTGACCGACGAAGAGATGCGCAAGGTCGACGCGATCGTGCGCAAGACCACCGTGGAGAAATTCGGCCCGGTGCGTAGCGTGACGCCGACGCTGGTATTCGAACTGGGGTTCGAGGGCATCGCCCTGTCCAAGCGTCACAAGAGCGGCATCGCCGTACGTTTCCCGCGCATGTTGCGCTGGCGCCATGACAAACCGGTGGCCGAAGCCGACAGCCTGGCGACCCTGCAGGACCTCTTGGCCTGACTGACTGAATGCACCGCCACGGTGCATTTTTTTGCCATGGATTATTTCGGGGCATTGCTTTACCAATGGCACGCGCTTCGAGCGAGCCGACGCGTGCGAGCCCGCAGAAAAGTTGCAGCGACGCGACACAACCTTACTCGAGCCGGTCTGCACTGGGACTATGGTGCGGAAATTGCTATCAGAATGATGTCTGGCACTCGCCGGTAACGCACATCGCCCTCACCCAACGCATTCAACTGGTTTTAAGGACTGCACGATGAAAAAAGCATTGCTGACCCTTTCTGCTCTGGCCCTGGCGTTCTCGGCCGGCAGCGCGATGGCCAAGGAATACAAGGAGTTGCGTTTCGGGGTCGATCCGTCCTACGCACCATTCGAATCCAAGGCAGCCGATGGCAGCCTGGTGGGCTTCGACATCGATCTGGGCAATGCCATCTGCAAGGAGCTGAAGGTCACCTGCAAATGGGTCGAAAGCGATTTCGACGGCATGATTCCAGGCCTCAAGGCGAAGAAGTTCGACGGAGTGATTTCCTCGATGACCGTGACCCCGGCCCGTGAGAAAGTCATCGACTTCTCCAACGAGCTGTTCTCCGGCCCGACCTCGCTGGTGTTCAAGAAAGGTGCAGGCCTGAGCACCGACCTGGCTTCGCTCAAGGGCAAGACCGTAGGCTACGAACAGGGCACCATCCAGGAGGCCTATGCCAAGGCCGTGCTGGACAAGGCAGGCATCAAGACCCAGGCCTACCAGAACCAGGACCAGGTCTACGCCGACTTGATCTCGGGTCGTCTGGACGCTTCGATCCAGGACATGCTGCAGGCCGAACTGGGCTTCCTGAAATCGCCGCAGGGCGCCGGCTATGAAGTCAGCGAGCCGATCGACAGCGAGCTGTTGCCGTCCAAGACCGCCGTGGGTATCGCCAAAGGTAACAAGGAACTCAAGGCGTTGATCGATAAAGGTATCAAAGCGTTACACGATGATGGCACCTACACCGAAATCCAGAAGAAGCACTTCGGTGAGCTGAACCTGTACAGCGGCAAGTAAATTCCACTGTGACAGCGCCCATTCCCACTCGGGGATGGGCGTTTTTTTGACCGGCACAGGCCAGATTCATGTTCGACGACCTTTTGCAGTACCTCGGGTTGTCCGCGTTCAGTTTGAAGGGCTTTGGCCCGCTGCTGCTCGAAGGCACCTGGATGACCATCAAACTGTCCCTGCTGTCGCTGCTGGTCAGCGTGGTACTGGGGCTGATCGGCGCCAGCGCCAAGCTGTCCGGTACGGCAGTGCTGCGCGTACCTGCCCAGCTCTACACCACCCTGATCCGCGGCGTGCCCGACCTGGTGCTGATGCTGCTGATTTTCTACAGCCTGCAGACCTGGCTGACCGGCCTGACCGAAGCCCTGGAATGGGACTACATCGAAATCGATCCTTTCGCCGCCGGAGTCATTACCCTTGGCTTCATCTACGGCGCCTATTTCACCGAAACCTTCCGAGGCGCCATGCTCGCCGTGCCACGCGGCCAGCTTGAAGCGGCTACGGCTTACGGCCTCAAGCGCGCGCAGCGTTTCCGCTACGTGGTCTTCCCGCAAATGATGCGTTATGCCCTGCCCGGCATCGGCAATAACTGGATGGTCATGCTCAAGGCCACGGCGCTGGTCTCGATCATCGGCCTGGCCGATCTGGTCAAGGCCGCCCAGGATGCCGGCAAAAGCACCTATCAACTGTTCTATTTTCTGGTGCTGGCCGCGCTCATCTATCTGCTGATCACCAGTGCGTCCAACATCGCCCTGCGCTGGCTTGAACGACGCTACAGCGCGGGCACCCGGGAGGCGCTGCGATGATCGAACTTCTTCAAGAATACTGGCGGCCGTTCCTCTATTCCGATGGGCAGAACATTACCGGCCTGGCCATGACCCTGTGGCTGCTCAGTGCCGCGCTGGTGATCGGCTTCGTGGTTTCGGTGCCGCTGTCGATCGCCCGCGTCTCGAGCCGGCGCTGGGTGCGCTGGCCGGTGCAGTTCTACACCTACCTGTTCCGCGGAACGCCGCTCTATATCCAGCTGCTGATCTGCTACACCGGCATCTACAGCCTGGAAGCCGTGCGGGGGCAGCCCCTGCTCAACGACTTCTTCCGCGACGCGATGAACTGCACGATCCTGGCCTTCGCCCTGAACACCTGCGCCTACACCACGGAGATCTTCGCCGGGGCGATCCGCAGCATGAACCACGGCGAGGTCGAGGCGGCCAAGGCCTATGGCCTGAGCGGCTGGAAGCTGTATGCCTACGTGATCATGCCGTCGGCCCTGCGCCGTTCGCTGCCCTACTACAGCAACGAAGTGATCCTCATGCTGCACTCGACCACGGTGGCGTTCACTGCCACCATCCCGGACATCCTCAAGGTCGCACGGGATGCCAACTCGGCGACCTTCCTAACCTTCCAATCCTTCGGCATCGCCGCGCTGATCTACCTGACCATCACCTTTGCCCTGGTCGGACTGTTTCGCCTGGCCGAACGCCGCTGGCTGGCCTTTCTCGGCCCGACGCACTAGGACCTGAACATGCAACACGACATTCATGAATTGCTGGCTCGCCTGCCCGGCTCCGCGCGCCAGATCCACAGCTTCAGCTACGGCCCGACGGGTGCCGGAAAAGTCTATATCCAGGCCTCGCTGCACGCCGACGAGTTGCCGGGGATGCTGGTCGCCTGGCACCTGCGCCAGCGTCTGGCCGAACTGGAGGACGCAGGACTGCTGCGCCAGCAGGTGGTCATCGTACCGATCGCCAACCCCGCCGGGCTCGATCAGATCGTCATGGACACGCCACTGGGCCGCTACGAGCTGGAAACCGGCGAGAACTTCAACCGGCGCTTCGTCGACCTGGCCGATCAGGTCGGCTGCGCCGTCGAGCCGCTGCTGGGTGATGATGAGGCACGCAATACGGCGTTGATCCGCACGCACCTGAGCCAGGCGCTGAACCAGTTGCAGCCGACCACAGCCCTGCAATCACAGCGCCTGACTCTGCAGCGCCTGGCATGCGATGCCGACATGGTGCTCGACCTGCACTGCGACTTCGAGGCCGTGCAGCATTTGTACACCACACCAGAAGCCTGGCCGCTGGTAGAGCCATTGGCACGCTACCTGGGCGCTCAGGCCAGCCTGCTGGCCACCGACTCGGGCGGGCAGTCGTTCGACGAATGCTTCAGTCTGTTCTGGTGGCAACTTCAGCAGCGCTTTGCCGAGCGTTTCCCGATCGCCATGGGCAGCTTTTCGGTGACCGTCGAGTTGCGCGGCCAGGGTGACGTCAACCACCCCATGGCCAGCGGCGACTGTCAGGCTATTCTCGACTACCTGGCCAGCACCGGGGCCATCGACCGCACGCCGGCACCGTTGCCTGCCCTGCTCGCCGCCGCTACGCCGCTGGCCGGCGTGGAACCGGTGACCGCGCCGGTGGGTGGACTGTTGGTGTTCACCGCGGTGCCCGGCCAGTACCTGGAAGCCGGGCAGTTGATCGCCGAGATCATCGATCCGCTGAGCAACATGGTCACCCCTGTGCGCAACCGCCAGCCGGGGCTGATGTACGCCCGCTCGCTGCGTCGCATGGCCACTGCGGGCATGCTGGTCGCCCATGTCGCCGGCACCCAGGCCTGCCGCAGCGGCTATCTACTTCAACCTTGAGGACCTGTTGCGCATGTACAAACTGACCATCGATGGCCTGCACAAAAGCTATGGCGACAACAAGGTGCTCAAGGGTGTTTCGCTCAAGGCCAGCACGGGTGACGTGATCAGCCTGATCGGCGCCAGTGGCTCGGGCAAGAGCACCTTTCTGCGCTGCATCAACTTCCTCGAACAGCCTGACGACGGTGCCATGAGCTTGGATGGCAAGGCCATTCGCATGACCACCGACAGTGGCGGCATGCGCGTCGCCGATGCCGAAGAACTGCAGCGCTTGCGCACGCGTCTGGCCATGGTGTTCCAGCACTTCAACCTGTGGAGCCACATGACCGTGCTCGACAACATCACCATGGCCCCGCGCCGGGTGTTGGGCGTCGACAAGGACGAAGCGCGGGAACGGGCGTTGCGCTACCTGGACAAGGTCGGCCTGCCGGAGCGCGTGGCCAGCCAGTATCCGGCCTTCCTGTCCGGTGGCCAGCAGCAGCGCGTCGCCATTGCCCGCGCCCTGGCCATGGAGCCAGAGGTCATGCTGTTCGACGAACCGACCTCGGCACTGGACCCGGAGTTGGTGGGCGAAGTGTTGAAGGTGATCAAAGGTCTTGCCGAGGAAGGACGCACCATGATCATGGTCACCCATGAAATGAGCTTCGCCCGTGAAGTGTCCAGCCAGGTGCTGTTCCTGCATCAGGGCCTGGTCGAGGAAGAAGGCTCGCCTGCACAGGTACTGGGCAGCCCGAAAAGCGAACGCCTGCGGCAGTTTCTCAGCGGCAATCTCAAATAACCCTCAGGCACCACACCCCTGTGGGAGCGGGTTCTACCCGCAAATGCCTACCCAGCAAATGGATCCCTTATAACCGATCGATCTAAAACTCTCGCTACTTGCCTCGGTCAGTTTCATACCTGGCCGAACTTCCATCGGCCTTTCCCCAACGGAAAAACCGGTAAGGACTTATGTGCGGATTAGCTGGTGAGTTGCGCTTCGATTTTCAACCTGCGGACCTTGCGGCCGTGGAACGCATCACCCACGACCTGGCCCCACGCGGCCCGGATGCCTGGGGCTTTCAGGCGCAGGGGCCGATTGCCCTGGGCCATCGTCGGCTGAAGATCATGGATTTGTCGGACGGCTCCGCGCAGCCGATGACCGATGCCCATCTCGGCTTGAGCCTGGCCTTCAACGGCGCCATCTACAACTTCCCCGAACTGCGCGCCGAACTGGAAGCGCTGGGCTATGCCTTTCATTCCGGTGGCGACACCGAAGTATTGCTCAAGGGCTACCACGCCTGGGGTGAAAAGCTGCTGCCCAAGCTCAATGGCATGTTCGCCTTTGCCATTTGGGAGCGTGACACCCAGCGCCTGTTCATCGCCCGTGACCGTCTGGGCGTGAAGCCTTTGTACCTGTCGCGCACCGACAAGCGCTTACGTTTTGCTTCGGCCCTGCCGGCGTTGCTCAAGGGTGGCGACATCAGCCCGATCCTCGACCCGGTGGCGTTGAACCACTACCTGAACTTCCACGCTGTGGTGCCTGCGCCGCGCACATTGATCGCGGGTATCGAAAAGCTGCCGCCAGCGACCTGGATGCGCATCGACGCCAACGGCAAGACCGAACAGCAGACCTGGTGGACCCTGCCCTACGGGCCTCATGCCGATGAAGCCAATCTGACTCTGGAAGATTGGCGCGACCGCGTGCTGGAGAGTACCCGTGAAGCGGTTGCCATTCGCCAACGGGCCGCCGTGGACGTCGGCGTGCTGCTCTCGGGCGGTGTCGATTCGAGCATGCTGGTGGGCCTGCTGCGTGAAGTGGGCGTGAAGGATCTGTCGACCTTCTCCATCGGTTTCCAGGACGCCGGTGGCGAGCGCGGCGACGAGTTCCAGTATTCGGACCTGATCGCCAAGCACTACGGTACTCAGCACCACCAACTGCGCATCGAAGAACGCGAAATCATCGAGCAACTGCCCGCCGCGTTCCGCGCGATGAGCGAACCGATGGTGAGCCACGACTGCATCGCCTTCTACCTGTTGTCACGCGAAGTCGCCAAGCATTGCAAGGTGGTGCAGAGCGGCCAAGGCGCCGACGAACTGTTCGCCGGCTATCACTGGTATCCGCAAGTGGACGGCGCCAGCGCTCCGTACCAGGCCTACCGCGATGCTTTCTTCGACCGCAGCTACGATGACTACGCTGCAACCGTCGCGCCCAAGTGGCTGACGGCGAACGATGCAGCCGGCGATTTCGTGCGCGAACATTTCGCCATGCCCGGTGCCGATGCGGCGGTGGACAAGGCGTTGCGTTTGGACAGCACGGTGATGCTGGTCGACGACCCGGTCAAGCGGGTCGACAACATGACCATGGCCTGGGGCCTGGAAGCGCGTACGCCGTTCCTGGATTACCGTCTGGTCGAGCTGTCGGCGCGCATCCCCGGCAAGTTCAAACTGCCTGACGGCGGCAAGCAAGTGCTCAAGGAAGCGGCGCGGCTGGTGATTCCCAGTGAGGTCATCGACCGCAAGAAAGGGTATTTCCCCGTGCCCGGTCTGAAGCATCTGGAAGGCGATACGCTGAACTGGGTCAGGGACCTGCTGCTGGACCCCAGCCAGGACCGTGGCTTGTTCAACCCGAACATGCTCGACCGCCTGCTGACCGACCCGCAAGGTCAGCTCACGCCACTGCGCGGCTCCAAGCTGTGGCAGTTGGCGGCGTTGAATCTGTGGCTCAGCGAACAAGGACTCTGATCGATGAAAGCTCACGCCACGGCCTTCAATCAGCGCCTGATGCGCGGCCAGTCGCCGTCGTACGAGCGGCTGCAGGCGCGCTTTGCCGAAGACGGCAACAGCGACGAACTGCAGCAGCGCCCGCTGCACTGCGGCTGGGGACGGCTGCTCGTCGGCCATACTTATCCGGACCCCGAAGCACTGGCTGCCGAACTGCTCAACGAGCAGCAGGGCGAGCGCGACATTGCTCTGTACGTGGCCGCGCCACAGCAGGTGTTGGCCCAAGCGCCGCAGCAGCTGTTTCTCGATCCGTCCGACACGCTGCGTCTGTGGTTCAGTGATTATCGGCCGGCACAGCGCGTCTTCCGTGGGTTCCGCATTCGCCGGGCGCAAACCGAAGGCGACTGGCAGGCCATCAACCAGTTGTACCTCAAGCGCAAGATGTTGCCTATCGATCAAAGCCTGCTGACACCCCGCCACCAGGGCGGCCCGGTGTACTGGCTGGCCGAAGACGAAGACACCGGCCATGTGATCGGCAGCGTCATGGGGCTCAACCACGCCAAGGCCTTTCGCGACCCGGAAAAAGGCAGCAGCCTGTGGTGCCTGGCGGTCGATCCGCGTTGCACGCGTCCGGGCGTGGGCGAAGTGCTGGTTCGGCATCTGGTCGAGCACTTCATGAGCCGCGGTCTGGCCTACCTGGACCTGTCGGTCATGCATGACAACCGTCTGGCCAAGAATCTCTACGCCAAGCTGGGCTTTCGCAACCTGCCCACCTTCGCCATCAAGCGCAAGAACGGCATCAACCAGAAGTTGTTCCTGGGGCCCGGCCCGCAGGCCGATCTGAACCCCTATGCGCGGATCATCGTCGACGAAGCGTTCCGTCGTGGCATCGACGTGCAGGTGGACGATGCCGAAGCCGGCCTTTTCACCCTGATCCATGGGGGTCGGCGGATCCGCTGCCGCGAGTCGTTGTGCGACCTGACCAGCTCGGTGAGCATGACCCTGTGCCAGGACAAGAGCCTGACCCACAAGGTGCTGCGGGCTGCTGACCTGAGCCTGCCGTCGCAGCAGCTCGCGGGCAGCGCCGACGACAACCAGGATTTTCTCGACGAACATGGTCGCGTGGTGGTCAAGCCGCTGGACGGTGAACAGGGCAACGGCGTGGCCGTTGACCTGAGTACGCTGGAGGAGGTGCAGGAGGCCATCGAGCACGCGCGTCAGTTCGACAGCCGAGTTCTGCTGGAAAGTTTCCATGAGGGCGTCGACCTGCGCATCGTGGTCATCGGCTACGAAGTGGTCGCAGCGGCCATCCGCCGTCCCGCGCAGATCATCGGTGACGGGCATACCAACATTGGCACCCTGATCGAGGTGCAGAGTCGCCGTCGCCAGGCCGCCACCGGGGGCGAAAGCCGCATCCCGATGGACCAGGAAACCCTGCGTACCATACAGGCTGCCGGTTTCGACATGGACAGCATCCTGCCCAGCGGCCAGCAGCTGACGGTACGCAAGGCCGCCAACCTGCACACCGGTGGGCACCTGGAAGACGTGACGCAGATTCTCCATCCAGTGCTGGTCGACGCAGCGGTGCGCGCAGCCCGCGCACTGGACATCCCGGTGGTGGGTCTGGACCTGCTGGTGCCGGCCGCCGACCAGCCGGAGTACGTGTTCATCGAAGCCAACGAGCGGGTGGGACTGGCCAACCACGAACCGCAACCCACGGCAGAGCGCTTCGTCGATCTGCTGTTTCCCCATAGCCGCCCGATGTAGCGGCCGTGCGTGGCGCTTGCCGGGTCAACCGTGCAGGCACCTCGCCCCTGTTTTACCGGGCCCGTGACACCCTCGCCGTCACCTCTATCCACCTCAGGAGTTTCCATGACTTCCAAAATTCCCGAACCGGATATCCAGTATCTCCAGAAAGTACTGCTGGAGATGCTTGCCATTCCCAGCCCTACCGGGTTCACCGATACCATCGTGCGCTATGTTGCCGAGCGTCTCGAAGAGCTGGGCATTCCGTTCGAAATGACCCGCCGCGGCACCATTCGCGCCACGCTCAAAGGCAAGCAGAATTCGCCGGACCGCGCCGTGTCCGCGCACCTGGACACCATCGGCGCCAGCGTGCGCGCCGTGCAGGACAACGGACGCCTGTCGCTGGCCCCAGTGGGCTGCTGGTCGAGCCGTTTCGCCGAGGGCAGCCGGGTCAGTGTATTCACCGACAACGGAGTGATCCGCGGCAGCGTGCTGCCACTGATGGCCTCCGGGCATGCCTTCAATACCGCCATCGACCAGATGCCAGTGAGCTGGGATCATGTCGAACTGCGTCTGGATGCCTATTGCGCGACCCGCGCCGATTGCGAGTCCCTGGGCGTCAATATCGGTGACTACGTGGCGTTCGATCCATTGCCCGAGTTCACTGACAGCGGCCACATCAGCGCCCGCCATCTGGATGACAAGGCCGGTGTTGCGGCGCTACTGGCATCGCTCAAGGCGATCGTCGAAAGCGACTACGAGCCCTTGATCGACTGTCACCCGCTGTTCACCATCACCGAGGAAACCGGCTCCGGCGCGGCGGCTGCCTTGCCTTGGGACGTCAGCGAGTTCGTCGGCATCGACATCGCGCCGGTTGCCCCGGGCCAGCAGTCGAGCGAGCATGCCGTCAGCGTGGCGATGATGGACTCCGGTGGTCCCTACGACTATCACTTGTCTCGGCACCTGTTGCGCCTGGCCGATGAAAACGAATTGCCCGTGCGGCGCGACTTGTTTCGCTACTACTTCAGCGACGCCCATTCCGCCGTTACCGCTGGCCATGACATTCGTACGGCACTGTTGGCGTTTGGCTGCGATGCCACCCACGGCTATGAACGCACCCACATCGACAGCTTGAGTGCGCTCAGCCGGATTCTCACGGCCTACATGCTCAGCCCGCCGGTGTTCGCCAGCGATGCCAAGCCCAACACCGGCTCGCTCGAGCGCTTCAGCCATCAACTGGAGCACGATGCGCAGATGGAGTCGGACACTCGCGTGCCCGCGGTTGAAGACGTACTGGGGCAGAAAACCAGTAGCTGAGAAGCCTGATGCGCTCGTCAGTGCCCGCGCCACCCTGCTCTTGCCGTCAGGCTTCGGACACCGGGGTGCGCGGCACTGTTACACTGCGCGCCTACCCTGCGAGCACCTGACATGCTGATTCCCTACGACCATCTCGAAGCCGACACCCTGACCCGCCTGATCGAAGATTTCGTGACCCGGGACGGAACCGACAACGGCGACGAAACGCCGCTGCAGACCCGGGTCGAACGCGTGCGTCATGCGCTGGGCAAGAAACAGGCGTTCATCGTGTTCGACCCGGAAAGCCAGCAGTGCACACTCATGCTCAAGCACGACATAGCGCCCGAGCTGTTCGACTAAGACTTACACCACAGGCACCTGCTTGGCGTGTTTGCCGTGTTTCTCCTGGATTCGTCGATAGACCTCGGCACGGTGCACCTCCACGTCCTTGGGTGCCTGAATGCCGAAGCGCACGGTGTTGCCGCGCACGTCCAATACCTTGATCCAAACGTCATCGCCGATGGAGATGAGTTCGCCCACATGTCGCGTCAATACCAGCATGGCTTTGTTCCCTCAAATGAATGCTTCTTGAGGGTGGACCCTGTTTTCCCGCACCACAAGGCAATCAGGGCAATACAGTTTAAGCCTACGAAAGTTAGTAAATTCCCTGTCAGATATTTCGTACTTACTCGCACTTACAAGGGACATGGAGTAGAAAGTTGTACCCTTCCATACACTTTCAATCATCTTGTATGGATATTTACACACTTTCAAACCTTGGGCAGGCTTAAGCCTGTTGCAATCTCGGCCCCCAGAGGATAAGGCTCGCACCCAAGACACAAAGCAGAGCGCCCATCCAGTCAAACATCTGCGGGCGCACCCTTTCGACCACTGCCAACCACCCCAGCGACGCAACGATGTAGAGGCCGCCGTAGGCCGCATAGGCACGTCCGGCATAGGCTGCTTCGACCCGGGTAAGCACCAGCGCGAAACAGGTCAGGCTCAACAGCCCGGCCACCGCCCACCACGCGCTTTTATCCAGCCGCAGCCAGAGGTAAAAGGCGTAGCAGCCGGCGATCTCGAAAAGCGCGGCCAGTAGAAACCAGCAATAGTTGAGCATCTGAGGCATCCAGCTAAATATCAGAGCGCCAGCATACGACAGCGCATCCATCGCAGAAACATTTTTTAATCTTTGGGACTTTTTATGACGCGCCACAGTCCGACCTATTAAGCAGTCGAGCGCTGCGTGGCTTTACTGACGAATCTTCTCACTGTCCACATAAGGAAATCGCCATGGGCACCATACTGATCATCGTTCTGATTCTGCTGTTGATTGGCGGATTGCCAGTATTCCCGCACTCCAGAAGTTGGGGCTACGGTCCGTCGGGTATCATCGGTACCGTACTGATCATCCTGCTGATTCTGGTATTGCTCGGCAAGATATAGCCTTGCAGGTGTGCAGGCCTTCTGGGGCAGCGCGCCAGGAATGAAAAATCCGATGCCCTTGCGGGCATCGGATTTTTTTGCGTTGCAATGGGTGCGGGTATCAGTGCGAGACTGCGCCGCTGGAACCCAGACCGGTCTGCGAGCGTACGAACTGCGGGTAGAACAGTGCGCGCTCTTCGTCGGCGGCTGCCGACTTGTCGGTGATCGAGAAGAACCAGATACCCACGAAGGCGATCGCCATCGAGAACAACGCTGGGTACTCGTACGGGTAGATCGGCTTGTCGTGGTGCAGGATCTGCACCCAGATGGTCGGGCCGAGGATCATCAGCGTCACCGCGCTGATCAAGCCCATCCAACCACCGATCATGGCGCCACGGGTGGTCAGCTTCTTCCAGTACATGGAGAGCAGCAGCACCGGGAAGTTGCAGCTGGCCGCGATCGAGAACGCCAGGCCCACCATGAAGGCGATGTTCTGGCTTTCGAACGCGATACCCAGGCCGATCGCCAGGACACCGAGGCAGACAGTGGTGATCTTGGAGACGCGGATCTCGTCCTTGTCGTTGGTCTTGCCCTTCTTGATGACGCTGGCATACAGGTCGTGGGACACCGCCGAAGCACCGGCCAGGGTCAGGCCGGCAACGACCGCCAGAATGGTGGCGAACGCTACGGCCGAAATGAAGCCCAGGAAGATGCTGCCACCCACGGCATCGGCCAGGTGGACCGCAGCCATGTTGTTACCGCCGAGCAAGGCGCCAGCGGCATCCTTGAACGCCGGATTGGTGCTGACCAGCAGGATCGCGCCGAAACCGATGATGAAGGTGAGGATGTAGAAGTAGCCGATGAAACCGGTCGCGTACAGCACCGACTTGCGGGCTTCCTTGGCATCGGACACGGTGAAGAAGCGCATGAGGATGTGCGGCAGGCCGGCAGTACCGAACATCAACGCCAGGCCCAGCGAGAACGCCGAGATCGGATCCTTCACCAGCCCGCCGGGGCTCATGATGGCCTCACCCTTGGCGTGTACCCTGACCGCTTCGGAGAACAGCATGTTGAAGTCGAAGTTGACGTGCTTCATCACCATCAGGGCCATGAAGGACGCGCCGGACAACAGCAGTACCGCCTTGATGATCTGCACCCAGGTGGTCGCCAGCATGCCGCCGAACAGTACGTACAGGCACATCAGGATGCCCACCAGAACCACCGCCACGGCATAGTCGAGGCCGAACAGCAGCTGGATCAGCTTGCCNNTGCCGGCACCGACCATCTGCGCGATCAGGTAGAACGCCACCACCACCAGCGAACCACAGGCTGACAGGGTGCGGATTTCCTTCTGCTTCAAACGATAGGACGCGACGTCGGCAAAGGTGTACTTGCCCAGATTGCGCAAGCGCTCGGCGATCAGGAACAGGATGATCGGCCAGCCCACCAGGAAGCCGATGGAGTAGATCAGGCCATCGTAGCCGGAGGTGAACACCAGCGCGGAAATGCCCAGGAAGGATGCCGCCGACATGTAGTCGCCAGCGATCGCCAGGCCGTTCTGGAAACCGGTGATCTTGCCGCCTGCCGCGTAGTAGTCCGCCGCCGACTTGTTGCGCTTGGAGGCCCAGTAGGTGATGCACAGCGTGGCACCCACGAACAGCACGAACATGACGATCGCCGAGACGTTGAGGGGCTGCTTCTGCACCGCGCCGGTCAGCGCTTCGGCAGCCATCACGCTTGGGGCCAGGGCGAGTGCGCCCATTGTTGCCAATAGACGCCGCATCATTGCTTGGCCTCCTGCAGGATCAGACGATTCAGGTCGTCGAACTCGCCGTTGGCGCGCTTGACGTAGATGGCGGTCAACACGAAGGCGGAAAGGATGAGGCCGACACCGATGGGGATGCCCCAGGTGATCGACGATCCCGGACTGAGCTTGGCGCCCAGAATGTGGGGGCCATAGGCGATCAACAGGATGAAGGCCGAATACAGTCCGAGCATGATCGCCGAAAGTATCCAGGCAAACTTCTCCCTCTTTCTCACCAGCTCCTTGAAACGCGGGCTGTTTTGAATCGAGAGGTAAATGCTGTCGTTCATTGTTTTTGTCCTCGCAGCATAGATGGATAGAACGTATTCCACTTTAGGCTGCTCTGGGGCGCACTCCAGACGACCTTAGTAGTAGATCGGGGCTCGCAGACGCAAAAAGGTCGCCCTGGGGCGACCTTTCATGGTTCAACGTAGCAGCGGTCAGTGGCCGCGAAGGCTGCACCGGGGTTGACCCGATATAACGCAGTACCTGATTCGCGGCCGATGACCGCTCCTACAGGGAGGGGTTACTTGGCGGTCCACTCGGCCACACGGTCCGGGTGCTTGGCGACCCAGTCCTTGGCGGCAGCGTCAGGCTTGGCGCCGTCCTGGATGGCCAGCATCACTTCGCCGATCTCGTCCTTGGACGACCACTGGAATTTCTTCAGGAAAGCTGCGACCTCTGGCGCCTTCTTGTCCAGACCCTTGCTGCCAATGCTGTTGACCGTTTCCGCCGCGCCGTAAACGCCCTTCGGATCTTCCAGGAAGCGCAGTTTCCACTTGGCGAACATCCAGTGCGGAACCCAGCCGGTCACGGCAATGGACTGCTGGGCGTTTTCGGCGCGCGTCAGTTCCGCAATCATGCCTGCACCCGAGCTGGCCTGCAGCTTGTAGCCGGACAGACCGTAATCCTTGATCGCCTGTTCGGTCTTGAGCATGACGCCGGCGCCGGCGTCGATACCGACGATGCGGTTCTTGAAGGTGTCGTCGGTCTTGAGGTCTTCGATGCTCTTGGCCTTGACGTATTCGGGCACGATCAGGCCGATCTTGGCATCTTTGAAGTTGGGGCCGTAGTCGACCACCTTGTCCTGGTTCTTGCTCCAGTACTCGCCATGGGTCACCGGCAGCCAGGCCGACAGCATCGCATCGAGTTTGCCGGTGGCCACGCCCTGCCACATGATGCCGGTGGCAACTGCCTGCAGCTTCACGTCGTAACCCAGCTTCTGCTTGATGACTTCGGCGGCGACATGGGTGGTGGCAACGCTGTCCGACCAACCATCGACGTAGCCGATGGTGACTTCCTTGGCGGCAGCACTGGCCCAGCTGCAGCCCATGGCCAGAACCAGAGCAGCACTGGCTCCGAGAACTTTCTTCATGCTCATTCTGCTTCCCCGATAAGGCTGCGCGCGACGAATGCCGCACGGCAAATGTTGGCGTACTGATCATCGACTTCACGCGCCGATGATCATGCTCCACCTACGACCTTGAACCGTCGAGAAACGACATGGCCGGCCTTGCGGTCCGGCCGGGGGAACTCAGCTGTGCATGCCGCGGCCGCTGACCAGCAGCTTCACGCAGGCGAAGTACAGCACCACCGTGGCCACCAGCATGAACGCCACCGCTACGCCGATGCTGATATCCGAAACGCCGAGGATACCGTAACGGAAAGCGTTGACCATGTGCAGCACCGGGTTGGCCAGCGACACCGTCTGCCAGAACGGCGGCAGCAGGCTGATGGAATAGAACACCCCGCCCAGGTAGGTCAACGGCGTGAGCACGAAGGTCGGCACGATGGAGATGTCATCGAAGTTGCGCGCGAACACCGCGTTGATGAAGCCGAGCATCGAGAAGATCGTAGCCGTCAACAGCACCACCAGCACGGTGATACCCAAGTGATGCACCTGCAGATCGGTGAAGAACAGCGACAGCACCGTGACGATGATCCCCACCATCAGGCCGCGCAGCACACCGCCCGCCACATAGCCCACCAGAATGGTGTGCGGCGACAGCGGTGACACCATCAGCTCCTCGATGGAGCGCTGGAACTTGGCGCCGAAGAAGCTGGAAACCACGTTGCCGTAAGAGTTGGTGATCACCGACATCATGATCAGCCCCGGCACGATGTACTCCATGTAGCTGAAGCCACCCATGCCACCGATCTGCTTGCCGATCAGGTTGCCGAAGATGACGAAGTACAGCACCATCGTGATGGCCGGGGGCAGCAGCGTCTGCGGCCAGATCCGCGTGAAGCGGCGCACTTCGCGGTAGATGATCGTCTGCAGGGCGACCATATTGGCCTGAAATTCGGAACTCATACCGCAACCTTCCTCAGATTCTTCTCCACCAGGGACACGAACAGCTCCTCCAGGCGATTGGTCTTGTTGCGCAGGCTCAGCACCGGAATGTTCAGCAATGCCAACTGGCCGAACAGCGAGGTGATGCCGATCTCCTTGTCGACCTGCACTTCCAGGGTCTGCGGATTGACCAGCGTGCAGGGGTAGCCCTGCAACTGCGGCGCAGCCTTGAGCGGTTGCCCCAGATCGAGCAGGAAGGTCTCCACGTGCAGGGTGCCGAGCAGATCGCGCATGCTGGTGTTCTGGACGATGGTGCCGTGGTCGATGATGCCGATGTTGCGGCACAGCTGTTCGGCTTCTTCCAGGTAATGGGTGGTAAGGATGATGGTGATGCCTTTCTCATTGAGCTCGGTGAGAAAGCTCCACATCGAGCGGCGCAGTTCGATGTCCACGCCTGCGGTGGGCTCGTCGAGAATCAGCAGGCGCGGCTCGTGGATCAGCGCCCGCGCGATCATCAGGCGGCGCTTCATGCCACCGGACAACGATCGCGACGGCGTATCGCGCTTGTCCCACAGCCCCAGTTGGGTCAGGTACTGCTCGGCGCGCTCCTTGGCGACCTTGGCTGGAATGCCGTAGTAGCCCGCCTGGGTCACGACGATGTCGAAGGTCTTCTCGAACTGGTTGAAGTTGAACTCCTGGGGCACCACGCCGATGCTGCGCTTGAGCGCGGCCGGCTGGCGGTCCAGGTCGTTGCCGAAGATGTTGACCGTACCGCTGGTCTTGTTGACCAGGGTGGAAAGGATGCCGATGGTGGTCGATTTACCTGCGCCGTTGGGGCCCAGCAGTGCGAAGAAGTCGCCTTCCGCTACGTCGAGATCGATGCCACTGAGGGCCTGAAACCCGTTGCCGTAGGTTTTGGTCAACTGTCGAATGGACAGAGCAGAACTCATAAGGGGTCTATACGCCGTGTTGAGAATGGTGATGAAGTGAGGGCGACTGCGATGATTTGCAACCAGATGTGTGTGAACGGACGCCATGATGGGCGCCGTCTCCACTGTCGTAAAGTGACCGTTGTCGATAGTGGACATCAGTCTCACGCGTGCCGCGTCTGGGTATCCACATAGGGCCACAACCGCTGGCGAACGTTCCGGGCAACTGCCCACCGCCATGCGCTGTGCGAACTCCCCTACCCCGCAATGGTCACTATCCAGGCAAGACCTGGATCTGTCCCACACCGAAGCTACGTGCCTGGCCACCGTTTTTTCCGTGTGCCGTCGTTGTATCGACGGCGTCCGCAGGTGGTTCGTCCCACCTGGCTTTCACGGAGAAAACACTATGCTGTTGTTGTGGATCGTCGCCCTCGTGGTCGGCATCGCCTGGCTGGCTCACCGCCGCATTCCCGCGTTGCCTGCCATGGGCATCGTCGCCGTCTTCCTGCTGGTCATGGGCGCGGCCAGTCGCGCGCCCGGCTGGCTGCTGGCGGTGTTCTGGCTGCTGCTGATTGCCAGTGCCCTGCCCCTCCTGCTGCCAGAGGCGCGCCGCAAGTGGTTCACCGCGCCGTTGTTCCGCTGGTTCAAGAAGACCCTGCCGCCGATGTCCGACACCGAGCGCGACGCCATCGACGCCGGTACGGTCTGGTGGGACGGCGAGTTGTTCAGCGGCCGACCTGACTGGAACACGTTGCTGGCCTACCCCAAGGTCCAGCTGAGTGCAGAAGAACAGGCGTTCATCGACGGCCCGACCGAGCAGCTCTGCGCCATGGTCAGTGACTGGCAGATCGGCCAGGACATGGACCTTCCGCCAGCGGCCTGGACCCATATCAAAGAACACGGCTTTTTCGCCCTGATCATTCCCAAGGAATATGGCGGTAAAGGCTTTTCGGCTTATGCCCACTCCCAGGTGGCGATGAAACTGGCCACCCGCAGCGGCGACCTGGCTTCCACGGTCATGGTGCCGAACTCCCTGGGCCCTGCCGAACTGCTGCTGCACTACGGCACGGACGAGCAACGTAATCACTACCTGCCACGCCTGGCCCGTGGCGACGACATTCCTTGCTTCGCCCTGACCGGGCCCCTGGCCGGTTCGGATGCGGGGGCGATGCCCGACGTCGGCGTCATCTGCAAAGGCCATTGGCAAGGCGAAGAAGTCATCGGCATCCGCCTGACCTGGGAAAAGCGCTACATCACCCTCGGCCCCGTCGCCACATTGCTCGGCTTGGCCTTCAAGGCCCACGACCCGGAGCACCTGCTGGGCGACAAGGAAAACCTGGGCATCAGCCTGGCGCTGATTCCGACCGATACGCCCGGCGTCGAGATCGGTCGTCGCCACTTGCCCTTGGGCGCCGCGTTTATGAACGGGCCGAACTCGGGCAAGGACGTGTTCATCCCCCTTGACTACCTGATTGGCGGCCAGCCCATGCTGGGCAAAGGCTGGATGATGCTCATGAACTGCCTGTCGGTGGGCCGTTCGATCTCGTTGCCAGCGGTCGGCACCGGGGCAGCGAAGTACACCAGCCTGGTGACCGGTCAGTACGCCCAGGTGCGCGAGCAGTTCAACGTGCCGCTGGCGGCCTTCGAAGGCATTCAGGAATCTCTGGCACGTATCGGTGGCAACGCCTGGCTGATGGACAGCGCGCGTATGTTGACGGCCAACGCAGTGGACCTGGGAGAAAAGCCCTCGGTGCTGTCGGCCATTCTCAAGTACCACCTCACCGAGCGCGGACGCGACTGCATCACCCACGCCATGGACGTCCACGGTGGCAAAGGCATCATCATGGGGCCCAACAACTACCTGGGTCGCAACTGGCAGGGCGCACCGATCTTCATCACCGTGGAGGGCGCGAACATTCTCTCGCGCAACCTGATGATCTTCGGTCAGGGCGCCATCCGCTGCCATCCGTTCGTGCTCAAGGAAATGGCCCTGGCCGCACGCGAAGACCAGAGCGAAGCGCTGCTGGAATTCGATGCCCTGCTGCTCAAGCACATCGGTTTTGCGGTGAGCAACGCGGCCAGCACCTTCATTCTCAACCTGGGGTTCGGGCATTTCGAACAGGCGCCGGGTGACCGCCTGGCCCAAGGGTATTTCCGGGCTCTGAACCGGCAGGCTGCCGCCTTTGCCCTGCTGGCCGATCTGAGCATGATGCTGCTTGGTGGCGAATTGAAACGTCGCGAACGCCTCTCGGCGCGGCTGGGCGATGTGCTCAGCTACCTGTACCTGAGTTCGGCCGCGCTCAAGCGTTATCACGACCAGAACTCGCCCGAATACCTGGAGCCACTGCTGCGCTGGGCCATGGAAGAAAGTCTGGGCAAGGCCGAACACGCCCTGGACGCGATCCTCAAGAACTTCCCCAGCAAGCTGCTCGGTTACCTGCTGCGCGGCGTGGTGTTCCCGTTCGGTCGCCGTCACACTGGCCCGTCCGACAAGCTGGAAGCCGAAGTGGCGACGATCACCGGTCGCCACAAGGGCGACCCGGCACTGGAGGAGCTGCTGGCCGGCTGTTACCGCCCACAAGGCGCGGACGATCCGGTCGGCGCCCTCCAGGTTGCCTTCGACCTGCTGCGTGACAGCCAGCCGTTGCACAAGAAGCTACAACAGGCCTACAAGGCACGCCAGTTCAGCGCCACGCCCGGGCAGTCGCTGATCGACGCAGCCTTGGAAGCTGGTATCCTGCAACCCGCCGAGGCACAGACGTTACAACAGGCCGAAGCGGCGCGACGCAAGGTGATCGACGTCGACGACTTCAGCAAGGATGAACTGCTGCCCACTGCCGGCAAGGTCCGCTGAGGATCTGCAATAAGACAGCGGGCGCGTGGAGCTTTATACTCCCGCGCCCGTTTCGCTCTAGAGGACCCCACCATGGCCACTGCCCATCTCGAACACCACCTCGTCCTGCTGGACCACTTGCGCGGCATCCTCGTGGCGCTGGGCGAGGCGGAGCAGGTACCCGAGGAAAGCCACGCGTTGTTCCTCGAACGCTTCGATGAACTGCGCGCGCAGCTGCCGGTCGACCCCGTGGAAAGCCAGTACCTGGGCCAGGACATCCTGTGTCAGGTGATCACCCGCTACCCGCAGATCGCCCACTTGGTGCCACGTGACCTGCTGTGGTTCTTCGCCGGTGACTGCCTGCACTACATGCCCGACGAAGAGATCGAGCTGTATCAAGCACTGGAAGAACGCCGCTTCGAGGCCGAGGAGAACGACGAGCCGTTCGATTGGAATCAGGAGAAGCAATTGATGGCGATGTCGGGTCCGCAAAGCCATCATTGACCGTGCTTCACTTCGCCGTCGCAATGACGGCGAAGTGCTGTCTGCATAAGCTGATAACCAAACGCCATTACCCTCCCCCCTGTCGTTCTTCTATAGTCGCCTCACCGGATCACCGGGCATGCCCCTCCCTGTTCTCTTCGAGCCGACCGCACCCAGCGGATGCGTCGAAGACGAGACTCACATCATGTCCACCCTCTTCACCCCACGACACCTGCTCGCCGCAAGCCTCAGCGTTGCGCTCGGTTTGTCCTTCAGCGTCGCGGCCCACGCCGAAACGCAGCTGCGCATCGGCTACCAGAAATCGTCGACCCTGATGGTGCTGCTCAAGCAGCAAGGCACGTTGGAGAAACAACTGGCCGATCAAGGCGTGCGCGTCAGCTGGCATGAATTCGCCAGTGGTCAACCGCTGCTCGAAGCGCTCAACGTCGGCAACGTCGACCTGTCCGCCGACGTCGCCGATACGGTGCCGGTGTTCGCTCAGGCCGCCGGCGGCAAGCTCACCTACTACGCGTCCGAATCGGCCTCGCCGCAGGCTCAGGCGATCCTGGTTCGGCAGGACTCGCCGCTGAAGACACTGACCGATCTGAAGGGCCACACCGTGGCAGTCACCAAGGCGGCGGGCGCCCATTACCTGCTGCTGGCCGCCTTGCGCAAAGCCGATCTGAAATTCACCGACATTCAGCCCGCCTACCTGACCATCGCCGACGGCCGAGCGGCCTTCGAAAACCAGAAAGTGGATGCCTGGGTGGCGTGGGAACCCTTCCTCAGCGCCGCGCAGCAGCACCAACCCACACGCGTGCTGGCCGGCAGCGAAGGCCTGGCGGCGTACAAGCGTTATTACCTGGCCGGCACGCCTTACGCCCAGGCCAACCCAGCCATTCTGAAGACGGTATTCGACGATTTGGCGGAGACCGGCAAATGGGTCAAGTCGCACCCTGCCGAGGCGGCCGCGATACTGGGTCCATTGTGGGGCAACCTGGACCCGGTCGTGGTACAGCAAGCCAACGCCCGTCGCAGCTACGACGTACAGCCGGTCACCCGCGAGGGGCTGGCCGAGCAGCAGAAGATCGCCGACGCCTTTTACGACGAGAAGCTGATTCCCAAGCGGATCGACGCGGTGAACGTGGAGGTATGGGCGCCGGGCCAGTAGTCTATCGGCTTGGGCTTGGGCTTGGGCTTGGGCTTGGGCTTGGCATCAACTGTGCGGCGCCTTGTCTGGCGCCGTCGCGGGGCGGCTCCCGGAAACCTTGCTCTCGATCACGCCGCAGACAAGTGTTCATAGAGGATGACCGCGCCGACCAGCATCAGCACGATGCCACCGATGATTTCCGCGCGTTTGCCGACGACGACGCCCAGTACCCGACCCAGCATGACGCCGATCGTGACCATGACGGTGGTCGCTACGCCGATGGCGGCTGCTGCGATCCAGATGTTCACGTTGACGAAGGCCAGACCTACGCCGACCGCCAGAGCATCGATGCTGGTGGCGAAAGCGGTGACGGCCAGAATGACAAAGGAATGCTGTTGCGGCTTGTCCTCTTCCGGGGCTTCAGCTTTGACGCCGTTGTAGATCATGTGCAGCCCGAGTGCCACCAACAGCACGAAGGCAATCCAGTGATCGAAGTCCTGAACATATGAAGTGGCCGCCTGACCGATGAACCACCCTATCAATGGGGTGATGGTTTCGATCACGCCGAAGATGATACCGGTGCGAAGTGCCTCGGCCAGGCGCGGCTTGTGGAGGCTGGCGCCTTTGCCGATGGCGGCTGCGAAGGCATCGGTGGACATGGCCAAGGCGACGAAAATGATGGAAATGGGGTTCACGGTCGAGCATCCAGCCGGGCTATGAGTCAACGACGCAACCACACGCCCGGCTTTAGGCATGGATGCATCGTTGGTCTCACCAACCCGAAGGTGTTCGTGCCACGGCAGACGGCCGAGAATGTTGACACGAACGCTCTGAACCGAGGTCAAGAGCAGGCTACTCCCCAACAAGGGACGCCACTGTAAGCAGTCGCACATGAAAATTTCGTGAGCGCAACCATGGGTGTCAGGGCAACAGCGCCTGCCGCCCAATGGCAACCAGTGCACTGTCATCCTGGGGCGTATGAATGCGTGCGCAGAGCACGTTGCGGTAGTGCCGCTCCAGCGCGTTGCGGCGGTCCAGCGCGGGGTTGCCGCCGGCTTCGATGGCCAGGGTCACGGCGCGGATGGCCTGGGTGCAGACCAGGTACTTGATCGCCGGCCAGCGTTCGGCGGGCAGACGGCCTTCGGCGGACGATTGCAGCAGGGCCTGGTTGGCCAGCAGCAGGCTGTCGATTTCGCCGACCCGCTCCTGAAAGCGCGGCAACGTCGCCAGGGCGGCGCCGAGGTTGGCCGGCACACGATGCTGCAACCAGTCGATGAACGAGTCCCGCGCGGCCTGGGCGACGCCGTCGTAGACGCTGGACATCAGCACCGCCATCCAGCGCAGGCCTTCGGCGTCGAGCTCCGGCTGCGGCGCGCTGGCCGGGCTCACGCTGACCGCTTGGTCGAGGGGCACCAGCACGTCGTCGAAGACCACGTCGTGGCTGCAGGTGGCGCGCATGCCCAGGTGGTCCCAGGTGTCTTCGACGCTGACGCCGGGCGTGTCCCTGCGCACCAGCCATGAGCCGACCAGCGGATCATCGTCGTCACTGCGCGCCCACACCAGCAGCCAGGTCAGGCCATGGCTGCCCGTGGAGTAGATCTTGCGCCCACTGAGTCGCCAGCCCTCGGTGGTCCGTCGCGCCACGGTGTTGGGCACACCGCCGCGCGCCGGGGTGCCGAGTTCGGGCTCGACCCGCAGGGCATTGATCAATGCTCCGGTTTCCACAGCCTCCAGAGCCAGGCGTTGCTGCCAGACCTTGGGCCATCGCTCGCTTTGATGCAGGCGAGCCTGCTGCAGATACTGCATGACCAGAATCAACGCCGTGGCCGGCTCGCCCTTGGCGACGGCCGCCACCACTTGCTGCGCCGTGGCCAGGTCGGCCCCGCCGCCGCCGTAGGCCGTGGGCACGGTCAGGGCGAGCAGGCCCAGGCTGTGCAGGTGATCGATGTTGTCGTGAGGAAACTCACCGCTGCGGTCGTAACGCTCGGCATGCAGGGCCATTCGCTGAGTCAGCGCGGCAAGGGCGGTGGGGTCGAGTGGGGTCATGGAAAAACTCTGTCGCGCCGTTGCAGAACGGCAGGCCGGCGGCCTCGCGACTGACCGCCGCGAGGCCGTTGATTTGCGCCCATCTAACCATTCGTCCTGACATGAGTAAAATTCAATTTAGTCATATACTAATATGCGAAACACGAGCGATGACTGCCCTCAGTCCGTGTTCATGCCGTGGGCCACGGTTTCCCCGAACACGCGAATCGCACCCTGCAGATTGCCGACGAAGGCGGCGTGCACCAGCCACAGGTCGACCATGGGTTTGAAATCCGAGATCTGCAGCACCTGCAGTTGATCGCGGTGTCGGCTGTGCTGCAACAGCGGTGCCGGGACCAGCCCCAGGCCCATGCCACTGGCCGCCAGACCCAGCTGCAGGTCGGTACCGAAAATCTCCAGATTGAGTTTCAGGCTCAGGCCCTGTTCGGCCAAGGCGTGCGAAAGGCCGGCGCGGAAGCCGCAGCCGTCGGGGTTCAAAACCCATCCGGTACTCTGGCAATCGGCGAGCTTGCACCGTTTGCCGAGGTCCAGGCCCTTGGCGCTGACCACCAGCAGCGGCATGCGCGCCAGGGAGTGACCCACCACGCCCTCGGGAAACACCTTGCCGGCCGGAAACAGCGCCGCAGCGGCGTCCAGCTCCCTGTGCTGAATGCGCTGGACCAACTGGCCGCCCCAACCGTGTGCGACCTGCACCTGCAGATCCGCGAAGCGCTGCTTCAAGGCTTGCAGGGCATCGAGCAGGACCGCGTCGCCCACGGTCTGCGGCACGCCGAGGCGCAGGGTGCCGGAAGGCGCTGCATCTTCGGCCACCAACTCATGCAACGAATCGATCTCGCGCATCACGCCCTGGCAGCGTTCGTACACGCGCAGGCCGATGGCCGTGGGTTTCATGGGCTTGGTGTGGCGATCGAGCAGGATCGCCCCCAATGACTCTTCGAGACTCTGCAGACGCCGGGTGATGGCGGACTGGGTCAATTGCAGGGATTCGGCGGCGACGCTCAACGATTGCAATCGCACCACCGCCAGAAACGCTTGGATGTCATCTATCTTCATTCGCTTTTCGCATATTAGCTTATGAACAAATTGAATTTCGGGAAGCTTATCCCCTTTGCTAGGGTAATAACGAATCTGTTCGAGGGCTACTGAAATGACTCATCCCCTGCGCTATGACCGTTTTCGCCAGTTCGTCGGCGACCTGGCCGAGCTACTCGAGCGCACGTCCAGCGAGCCCGAGGTGCTGGAGCACGGCGCGCTGTTGCTGCAACGACTGGTCAGCCATGACGACTGGCTGCCGGAAATCGCTGCGCAGCCGGATCCGCAACGCTACCAGCAATTCCTGCTGCACGCCGATGCGCGCCAGCGCTTTTCCGTGGTGAGCTTCATCTGGGGCCCTGGGCAACGCACACCGATTCATGACCATCGCGTGTGGGGCCTGATCGGCATGTTGCGCGGCGCCGAATTCTCCCAAGGCTTCAGCCGCACGGTCGATGGCCGCCTGGCACCCGACGGTGCGCCTGTGCGTCTGGGTCCGGGGCAGGTCGAGGCGGTCTCGCCCAGCGTCGGCGATATCCACCAGGTCAGCAATGCGTTCGACGACCGAGTCTCCGTCAGCATCCATGTCTACGGCACCAACATCGGCGCCGTGCAGCGCGCCGTGTACAGCGAGAGCGGCGAAGAGAAACCCTTCATTTCCGGCTATTCCAATGCCGGTATCCCCAATTTCTGGGACCTGTCCAAAGAGCCTGCGTCCACCGAAAGCTCGTTCAAAGAGAGATCGCCCGCATGACCAAGATTGCCGTACGCCCCTACTCCGCGATTCGCCAGGCATTGCTGGACCAGCAGGAACTGGCCTTGATCGATGTGCGCGAGGAAGCGCCCTTCGCCGAGGCGCATCCGTTGTTCGCCGCCAACATTCCCCTGTCGCGCCTGGAGCTGGACATCTACGCCCGCGTACCGCGCCGGGATACCGCGATCACCGTCTACGACGATGGCGAAGAACTTGCCCAATTGGCGGCGCAACGCTTGCAGGCGCTGGGTTATACCGATGTGGCCCTGCTGGAAAACGGTCTGGCTGGCTGGCGTGAGGCGGGTGGAGAATTGTTTCGCGACGTCAACGTGCCGAGCAAAGCGTTCGGTGAACTGGTGGAAAGCCGTCGCCACACACCGTCGCTGGCGGCCGAAGAGGTCAAGGCGCTGCTCGACCGTCAGGCGGACGTGGTGGTGGTCGACGCGCGCCGTTTCGATGAATACCAGACCATGAGCATCCCCGGTGGCATCAGCGTGCCGGGCGCCGAACTGGTGCTGCGCATCCGCGAACTGGCGCCGAACCCGCAGACCCAGGTGATCGTGAACTGCGCCGGACGCACCCGCAGCATCATCGGCACCCAGTCACTGGTCAACGCCGGAATTCCCAACCCGGTGGCGGCGCTGCGCAACGGCACTATCGGCTGGACGCTGGCCGGTCAGGCCCTGGAGCACGGCCAGCAGCGTCGTTTCGGTGAAGTCGACGAACACACCCGTGCCGCAGCGGCGCAGTCGGCACGCGCAGTGGCAGACAAGGCCGGCGTGCAACGGGCGACGCTGGCGGCACTGGGCAACTGGCAGGCCGAACAGGGGCGCACCACCTATGTGTTCGACGTGCGCACCCCGGAAGAATACGCGACCGGGCACCTGCCTGCGGCTCGCTCCACGCCCGGCGGTCAGCTGGTGCAGGAAACCGATCACTTCGCCAGCGTGCGCGGCGCGCGCCTGGTGCTGGTCGACGACGACGGTGTGCGCGCCAACATGAGTGCGTCGTGGCTGGCCCAGATGGGCTGGGACGTGTCCGTGCTGGACGATGCGCAATCCAGCGACTTCACCGCCACTGGCGCCTGGCAGGCACCATTGCCGCCCCTGCCCGAGGCTCCGACGGTCAGCCCGACCACACTCGCCCAGTGGCAGAGCGAGGGCGACACCCAGGTGTTCGATTTCACCACCAGTGCCAACCATGTGCAGCGCCACATCGCCGGCGCCCACTGGGCACTGCGCGCGCAACTGCCCCAGGCCCTTGAGAACGTGCCGGTGGCCGAGCGCTACGTGGTGACCTGTGGCAGCAGTCTGCTGGCGCGCTTCGCCGTGGCCGACCTGCAAGCCTTGACTGGCAAACCTGTCTTCCTCCTCGAAGGCGGCAATGCAGCCTGGGTGGCGGCAGGCCTGCCGGTGGAACAAGGCGATCATCGTCTGGCGGTGCCTCGCAGCGATCGCTATCGCCGCCCCTACGAGGGCACCGACAACCCCCGCGAGGCCATGCAAGGCTATCTGGACTGGGAGTTCGGTCTGGTCGAGCAACTGGCCAAGGACGGCACCCACGGCTTCGAGGTGATCTGACCGCGCCACACCCCTTACCTCACTGGCAGCTCGGGACCTGATGAAACCGGACCGAGCGGCGATCGCGCCTCAGCGCCGTCGCCGCCGGTCTGTACGTTTTTCAGGAGAGACCCGAATGACTTCGTTGTCCGTTCTGCACGATTCCACGCCCACGCTGCGCCAGCGGGTCACGCCCCAGGAATGGGAGGTGCGCGTCAAGCTCGCGGCTGCCTATCGACTGGCCGCGCAATTGCGCTGGACCGACCATATCTACACGCACTTCTCGGCGCGGGTACCCGGCGATCAGGAGCACTTCCTGATCAACGCCTTCGGCCTGCTGTTCGATGAAATCACGGCATCCAACCTGGTCAAAGTCGACATCGACGGTGAACTGATCGACGACCCCCTGGGCCTGGGCATCAACCATGCAGGCTATGTGATCCACAGCGCCATTCACCGCGCGCGTCCTGACCTCAAGGCCGT
Organism: Pseudomonas sp. UBA6276; assembly: GCF_002438365.1. Classification (NCBI taxonomy): domain Bacteria; kingdom Pseudomonadati; phylum Pseudomonadota; class Gammaproteobacteria; order Pseudomonadales; family Pseudomonadaceae; genus Pseudomonas; species Pseudomonas sp. UBA6276. The sequence goes on along the minus strand of NZ_DJUS01000053.1, from coordinate 19,036 downwards.
GTTGCACACCCACACCCGCGACGGCGCCGCCGTGTCGGCGCAACGCAACGGCCTGCTGCCGCTGTCCCAGCACGCCCTGCTCTACTACAGCCGCGTGGCCTACCACGGCTATGAAGGCATTGCCCTGGACCTCGACGAACAGACGCGCCTGGTCAGCAACCTGGGCGACAGCAACATCCTCATCCTGCGCAACCATGGACTGTTGACCGGTGGCGTCAGCGTGGAGCACGCCTTTCGCGAACTGCATGGTCTGGAGCGGGCCTGCAACATCCAGATCGCCGCCCAGGCTGGCGGCAATGCCGACCTGCTGCTGGCGCCGCAGGCGGCCATCGACAAGGTGCACCAGCAGTCCGCCAGTGCCGCCAGCGGCGACAACCCCAAGATCCAGCTGCACTGGGACGCCTTGATCCGTCAGCTGGACCGCGAGGGCCAAGACTATGCCACCTGAAATCGCCCTCCAGCCGGTTGCACAAGCACCCTTGCAGATGCTGGAAATCACCCCCAGTGCGCCCCGCCGCGGCGTGCGCGTGCCAGGCTTCGTGCTCAGGCTGCTGAGCCCGCTGGCGATCCTGGTGCTGTGGGAGCTGGCCTCCCGGGCCGGGCTGATTCCACCGCGCATCATTGCCGCGCCGTCGAGCATCGCGGTGACCTTCTGGTCCCTGACGGTCAGCGGCGAACTGCCCATGCACCTGTTGATCTCCCTGCAACGCGCGGTGTCGGGGCTGGCCATCGGAGTCGTCATCGGCACCGTCGCCGCCCTGTTCACCGGGCTGTCGCGACGCGGCGAAGTGCTGCTCGACTCGCCCATGCAGATGCTGCGCACCGTGCCGTCACTGGCGCTGGTGCCGCTGTTCATTCTCTGGTTCGGCATCGGCGAATTCACCAAGGTCGCGCTCATCGTCATGGGCACCACCTTTCCGGTGTACCTGAACCTGTTCGCCGGTATCCGCAGCATCGACCCCAAGCTGATCGAAGCCGGCAATACCCTGGGGCTGAACCGTCGCGAGCTGGTCTGGCACGTGATATTGCCCGGCGCATTGCCGTCGTTCTTCGTCGGCCTGCGCTACTCCCTGGCAATTTCCTGGCTGGCGCTGGTGTTCGTCGAGCAGATCAACGCGACCTCCGGCATCGGCTTTCTGGCCAGCGACGCGCGCGACTTCATGCGCACCGACATCATCGTCATCTGCCTGCTGGTGTACAGCCTGCTGGGGTTGGTGATCGACGGCATCATCCGCGCCCTGGAGCACTACGCCCTGGCTTGGCGCCCCTCCTTCGTGAAGAGCTGATTCCCATGACCGCACACACCGCGCTGCACCCCCAACCCGCCGTCAGCCTGCAGAACGTGGTGCGCCAGTTCGGCGCCAATCGTGTCATCGACGGCCTGGACCTGGACATCGCGCCCGGCGAGTTCGTTGCCCTGCTGGGCGCCAGCGGGTCGGGCAAGACCACCCTGCTGCGCTCGCTGGCCGGGCTCGATCCGATCGAAGGCGGCCGCCTGCTGGTGCCCGCGGCGCGCTCGGCAGTGTTTCAGGAACCGCGCCTGATGCCGTGGAAACGGGTGTGGAAGAACGTCACCCTCGGCGTGCGCGCCCCGCAGGCTCGCGAGCGTGCGGTCAAGGCCCTGACCGAAGTGGGCCTGGCGCATCGGCTCGATGCCTTTCCGGGCACCTTGTCCGGCGGGGAAGCCCAGCGCGTGGCACTGGCGCGCAGCCTGGTGCGCGAGCCTCGCCTGCTGTTGCTGGACGAACCCTTCGCGGCCCTCGACGCATTGACCCGTATCCGCATGCATCAGCTGATCATCGACCTGTGGCGCGCCCACGGACCGGCAGTGTTGCTCGTCACCCACGACGTGGAAGAAGCGATCCTGCTGGCCGATCGCATCATCGTGCTCAAGCAGGGGCGCATCGCCGAGGCGCTGCCCATCGGCCTGGATCGCCCTCGGGAAAAAGGCACCCCGGCCTTCAATGCCATTCGCCGTCGCCTGCTCGGACTGCTGGGCGTGGACGCCAGCCCGCCTCAGGTGGCCGATGGGCCCTTGCCGCTGGCGAGCAGACCACGAGCGCTCGCGACCTGAATCGGGGTGAGCCCTTCGCGGGCAGAGGGCTCGCCGCCCNNCCCGCCCCGCTCCCACAAAGAACTCGCCGCCCGCCCCGCCCCCACAGGCACCACCAACCTCTGTGGGAGCGGGCTCTGCCCGCGAATGGCCCCACCCCAAACCCAAGCCGATCACAGCACTACAAAGGACACTCACCCCATGCCCCACCCAACCCCCTCATCGGCTTCGAACCCACCCCAACGCCCCCGCCTGCTGGCGCTCGGCGTACTGCTCGCAACGCTTGTAGGCTGCTCACCCTCGGCCCCCGAGCAGGCCGACAAGACCCTGAAGATCGCCTTCTTCGGCGACAACACCACCCTGGTCAGCGTCGACCCGTTCCAGGTCTACTGGCTCGAACACCGCGTGCTGTTGCGCAACGTTGCCGAATCCCTGACCGATCAGGACCCCGACAGCGGCAAGATCATTCCCTGGCTGGCGAAAAGCTGGAACATCAGCGACGACGCCCTGAGCTACACCTTTCACCTGCGTGACGACGTCACCTTCAGCAACGGCGAGCGCTTCGATGCACACGCGGTCAAGACGGCGTTCGACAGCGACAAGGCCTTCGCTCAGGAACTGCCGGCCACCTTCGGTGCCACCTACCTGGCCGGCTACGACCACGCCGAGGTGCTGGACGACTTCACCATCAAACTGGTGCTGTCGCGACCCAACGCCGGCTTCCTGCAGGCGACGTCCACCACCAACCTGGCGATTCTCGCCCCGGCGTCCTACCAGTTGACCGCCAAGCAGCGCTCGCTGGGCGAGATCATCGGCACCGGGCCTTTCGTGCTGGAGCACTACACACCGGAGAGCGGCGCCCGCCTGACCCGTCGCACGGGCTATCACTGGGCATCGGCGAACATGAAGAACAAGGCCGACGCTCATCTCGATGCAGTGGACATCAGCTACATCGCCGAGGAAAGCGTACGCAATGGCTTGTTCCTGCAAGGCAAGGTCGATGTGCTGTGGCCGCGCAACCCCTTCTCGGAAGTCGACCTCAAGCTGTACCAGAGCAAGGGCGCGACCATCCAGAGCCGTGCCTTGCCGGGCCCGGCCCTGAACCTCTACCCCAACACCCGCAACGGCCGCGTGCTGGCCGACAAGAAGGTTCGTCAGGCACTGCTCAAGGCCATCGACCGCAAGAGCTACGCCAGCACCGTGTACAACGCGGATTTCCCGGTGGTGACCGGGGTCTACGACAGCACCACGCCGTACTTCAAGGCCCAAGGCGACAAGCTAGCCTACGATGCCGCCGATGCCGCACGCCTGCTCGACGAAGCGGGCTGGGTGCCGGCTGCCGACGGCTATCGGCACAAGGACGGCAAACGCCTGAGCCTGGCCTACAACATCAACGGCAGCGAAACGGCCGGTGATGTGCTGGTGCAGGACCAACTGCGCAAAGTGGGCATCGACCTCAAACTCAACGTGGTGACCCGCGCCGAATGGACGGCGGCCAACGCCCAGGGCAACTACGACCTGACGTCCACCTACATGACCCGTGCCGACCCGATCATCCTGCAGACCATTCTTGATCCGCGCAGCGCCAACAGCTCGACCCTGGCCACCAACACCTACGAACCGGCCACTCTCAACCGCGCGACCGCCCTGTTCGATGCCGGCATCACCGCCACCCAGACCGAGCAGCGCGCCAAGGCCTATGGCGACCTGCAGGACCTGCTGGTGGACGAAGCCTCGGCCTTTCCGATCTACGAGCGTGTCTGGCAGGCCGCCACCGCCGCGCGGGTGAAGAACTTCCACTGGACGGCCGAGGGCTTCGCCTTCCTCGGTGACATCGAGGTCGGCACGCCATGAACCGTTACCTGCTGGGGCGTGTCGGTCAGGCGCTGCTGGTGCTGTGGGGCGCCTATACCATCACCTACTTCATCCTCTACCTGCTGCCGGGCGATACGCTGTCGATCATGCTCAGCGCGTCGGGCATCGAGGTCGATGCGCTGTCACCTGCGGACCTGGCCAAGGCGCGTGCCTACTACGGGCTGGACCGCGGTCTGTTCGAGCAGTACGGGCATCTGCTCTGGCAGGCCCTGCAGGGTGACTTCGGCCAGTCGCTGTCACTCAACCGGCCCGTGACCGCGTTGCTGGCCGAGCGCCTGCCCCAAACCCTGACCCTGGCCGGTTCGGCCATCGTGCTGTCGCTGATCGGCGGCGTCGGCCTGGCCTACCTGACCGCCTACGTACGTTGGCAGCCACTGCAATCGGCCATGGCACGTCTGCCTTCGCTGGGCTTCTCGGTGCCGGTGTTCTGGCTGGGCCTGCTGCTGATCCAGGTGTTCGCCTTCGGTCTCGGCTGGTTTCCCGCCACCGGCAGCCAGGGCCTGGACAGCCTGGTGCTGCCGGCCATCACCCTGGCGATCCCCAGCGCGGCAGTGTATGCGCAGGTGCTGCAACGCGGGTTCCAGCACGTGGCTCGCGAGCCCTACATCACTACCGCCTACGCCAAGGGCCTCAGCCGCGCCCAGGTGCAGTACCGCCACGGCCTGAAGAACGCAGCGCTGCCCATCCTCACGCTGTTCGGTCTGCAGGTCGGCAATACCGTGTCCGGCGCGGTGCTGGTGGAAACCATCTTCAGCCGCAACGGCGTCGGTCGCCTGGCCCAGGAAGCGGTGCTACGCCAAGACATCCCGGTGGTGCTGGCCATCGTCGCGATCTCGGCCGCCGCCTTCGTGGTGGTGAACCTGCTGGTGGACCTGCTCTACCCGATCTTCGACCCCCGTATCACCCGCGCGCCTGCCGCGCCCACAGCGGCCTAGGCCAGCCAAGGACTTCGCTCATGCCTTCATCCAATGCCGTGCGTGATCTCGACCACCGCTTCATCCCGGCCGCGCCTGCTGCGACGGCCTACGCGCCGCCACCGACAGCGGTCCTGCCCGCGTGGCGGCGGCGCAGTCGCTGGGCGCGCCTGCTCGCGGCCTCACGCCCCTTGTCACGCCGACCTGGCTTCTTGCTGGCAGCCCTGATGGTCGCCTTCGCCTTGCTCGCGGCCGTGGTACCGGGCGCGCTGAGCGGCTTCGACCCCAATGCCACCGCGCCGCTGGCCAAACTCACCGCGCCGAACGCGACCCATTGGTTCGGCACCGACGAGTTGGGCCGCGATCTTTATACCCGGGTGATACACGGTGCCAGCCTGTCGATCCAGGCTGCGCTACTGGCCGTCGGCCTGGCCCTGCTCGGAGGCCTGACCCTGGGCGTGCTGTCAGGGTTCGCCGGTGGACGCGTGGACGCGGTGATCATGCGCGTGATCGACGTACTGCTGGCCCTTCCCGGCTTGCTCCTGGCCCTGGCCATCGTCACCGCCATCGGCTTCGGCACTTTGCCGGTTGCCCTCGCCGTGGGTGTGGGAATCCTCCCCGGCTTTGCCCGCACCACCCGCGCCGAAGTGCTGCGGGTCAAGACCCTGCCCTATGTCGAGGCCGCACGACTGGGCGGCGCGAGCTGGCTGCAGACCTTGTGGCGGCACATCCTGCCCAACGCCTGGGGCCCGGTCGCGGTGCTCGCCACCCTGGATTTCGGCGCGGCCATCCTGGCCACCGCCGGGCTCAGCTTCCTGGGTTTCGGCGCCGCACCACCGGCGCCGGAATGGGGCACGCTGATCGCCACCGGCCGACACTTTCTGATCACCGCACCATGGGTGGCGCTATTGCCCGGCGTGTTCGTCGTGGCGGTGGTGTTCAGCCTCAACCACCTGGCCCGCACCCTCGAAGAGATCAAGCGATGAATCCGCTCATTGAAGTGCACGACCTGAGCATCGCCTACCGTCACGGGCCGCAACAGACCCAGGCCGTGACCGATGTATCGTTCAGCCTGATGCAAGGCGAGACCCTGGCCATCGTCGGTGAATCCGGCTCGGGCAAGACCACCATCGCCAACGCCATTCTTGGCTTGCTGCCGGACAGCGCCGTGGTGACCGCCGGGCGCCTGTTGGTGGCTGGTCAGGACCTGAGCCAGGCCAGCGAACGGACCAAACGCCAGTTGCGCGGCCGCACCATCGGCCTGGTGCCGCAAGACCCGATGGTCAGCCTCAATCCGACCCAGCGCATCGGCCGCCAGATCGCCGAAGCCTTGGTGCTGGCCAAGGGCGCGCGCTACAAAGGGGTGGACGCCGACGTTGGCGAACTGCTGGCCCAGGTAGGTCTGGACAACCCGCAGCTGCGCGCTCGGCAGTACCCCCATGAGTTGTCCGGCGGCATGCGCCAACGGGTGCTGATCGCCATCGCCCTGGCCGGCAACCCGCGCCTGATCATCGCCGACGAGCCCACCAGCGCCCTGGACGTCACCGTGCAGCGGCGCATCCTCGACCATCTTGAAGGGCTGGTACGCGAGCGCGGCATTTCCCTGCTGATCATCACCCACGACCTGGGCGTGGCTGCCGACCGAGCCGACCGCGTGCTGGTGATGAAGGCCGGCGCGTTGGTCGAACAGGGCACGCCGCATCAGGTGCTGGCCAACCCGAGACAGCCCTATACCCGCGCGCTGATCGCCGCAGCGCTGGCATTCGCCGAGCACCGCGCACCGCGCCCGGCTCCCGCCTCGGGGCAAACGCCCCTGCTTTCCCTGACGGCGGTGAACAAGCATTACCGCCTGCCACGCATGCGCGGCCAGGCCGAGCGTTTCCAGGCGCTGGCCGATGTGAGCTTCAAGGTCTGCGCCGGGCAGACCTTGGGCATCGTCGGCGAATCGGGCTCGGGCAAGAGCACAGCGTTGCGCATCGCCTTGGGCCTGGAGAAAGCCGACAGCGGTCGCGTTCAGTTCGCCGATCAGGACGTGACCGACTTCGGCTGGCGACAATTCAGACCCTTGCGTCGGCGCATGCAATTGGTACAGCAGAACCCCTTCGCCGCGCTGGACCCGCGCCTGTCGATCTTCGACAGCATCGTCGAGCCGCTGGTCTCGTTCGGGCTGGCCAAAGGTGCGGCGCTGGATCGCGCCGCGCGTGAGCTGATCGAACGGGTGCATTTGCCGGCGCATTTTCTCGACCGTCTGCCCAGAGAACTGTCCGGCGGTCAGCGCCAGCGCGTGGCCATCGCTCGGGCGCTGGCGGTGCAGCCCGATCTGGTACTGCTGGACGAGCCGGTGTCGGCGCTGGATGTTTCGGTGCAACGGCAGATTCTCGACCTGCTGGACGAGCTGCAACGCGAGCTGGGTATCGCCTATGTGATCGTTTCGCACGATCTGGCGGTGATCGCCAACGTAGCCGATGACGTGCTGGTCATGCGCCAGGGCCGCATCGTCGACCAAGGCCCCACCGCCCAGCTGTTCGACCAGCCATCGAACCCCTACACCCGAGCGCTGCTTGACGCCGTTCCCGGCAAGCGCCAACGGGCCCTGGCCTAGAACCCGCAGGAGCGGTCATCGGCCGCGAACCTGGTACCGCGTAGTTTCTGGTCGACCGCGGCGTTGCGTTCGCGGCCGATGACCGCTCCTACGGGGATGCAGTGAATGGGACAGGATCACAATATGCGCATTACGCATAATTTAATATTTGATAAACCCACAAAAAGAATAATTAACATAGAACTAAATGTCATTTCACAGCGCCCCTTTAGAGCTTTAGTTTGAACTCAGACCGACCCCTTGCCTGGTGGAGGTAACTCAATCCCTCTTCAGGAGTCGCTGTCCATGACCCGTTCCCGTGTCCTTTCCTTCGTTCTGGCGGTGGGGCTGTTGGCCGCAGGCCCGCTGGCCTTTGCCGACAAGCTCGAACCGTTGCGCGTCGCCAATCAGAAATCAAGCCTGAAGCTGTTGCTCACCGCAGCGGGCGAACTCAAAGACGTTCCCTACCCCATCGAGTTTTCCGAGTTCGCTGCCGCCGCGCCCCTGGGCGAAGCGTTGAACGCCGGTGCGGTGGACGTGGGTTACCTGGGCGATGCGCCTTACGTATTCGCGCTGGGTTCCGGCGCGCCGCTCAAAGCCGTCAGCATCACCCATTTCGAAGGCCGCTACACCACCTCCATTCTGGTGCCCAAGGACTCGCCACTGCAGTCGGTTGCCGACCTCAAGGGCAAGCGCGTGGTCACCAACCGCGGTTCCATCGGCCACTTTCTGGTGATCAAGGCCCTGCGCGACGCGGGCCTGAAAACCTCCGACATCACCTTCGTCAATTTGCTGCCCAGCGACGCCCAGGGCGCACTGCAATCCGGCGATGCCGACGCCTGGTCGACCTGGGACCCCTACACCACCATCGCGCTGAACCAGGGCAACGCCCGCATCCTGCGCAAGGGCACCGACCTGCTGACCAACAACACCTACCTGGTGGCCACCCAACAGGCCACCGAAACCAAGCGCGCTCAGGTCGAGGACTTCGTCGTGCGCCTGGAGCGTGCCTACCAGTGGGCCAATACCCACCACGACGAGTTCGCCGCCGCTCAGGCCCAGGTCACCCGCCTGCCCTTGGCGGTGCACCTGGCCTCGGTCAACGAGACCCGCTACACGCGCGCCGAGATCACCGACGCGGTGATCGCCGACCTGCAGCAAACCGCCGACATCTATCTGGAAGAAGGCGTGCTGGCGCAGCCGGTCAAAGTCGCCCAAGGCTTCGACAAACACTTCAACGACTTCCGCGCACCCACCCAAACCCCGCTGGCCAGCGCGCCATAACAGGAGATTTCCATGAGCACACGACAACTGAAACTGGGCGCCATGATTCACGGCGTAGGGCACGGCTGGGGCGAGTGGCGGCATCCGCAGGCACTGGCCGACGCCAGCACCAACCTGCGTTACTACCAACACCAGGCGCGGCTGGCCGAAGACGCTCGCTTCGACTTCGCCTTCATCGCCGACAGCCTGCACATCCACGAACGCTCCAGCCCCCATTACCTCAACCGCTTCGAGCCGCTGACCCTGCTCTCGGCGCTGGCCGCCACCACCGAGCACATCGGCCTGGTCGCCACCATCACGGTCAGCTACACCGAGCCCTACCAGGTCGCCCGGCAACTGGCCTCCCTCGACCACATCAGCGGCGGCCGCGCCGGCTGGAACGTGGTCACCTCGTGGCTTTCAGGCACCGCCGACAACTTCAGCAAGGCCGAGCATCCACCCCATGCCGTGCGCTACAAGATCGCCCGGGAACACGTGGATGTGGTCAAGGGACTGTGGGACTCCTGGGAGGACGACGCTTTCACCCGCAACAAGGCCACCGGCGAGTTCTTCGACCGCAGTAAACTGCACGCTCTGAACCATCGTGGTGAGTTCTTCCAGGTCAAGGGACCGCTGAACATCGCTCGTTCGCGCCAGGGCCAACCGGTGATTTTCCAGGCCGGTGTTTCCGAAGACGGCCGCAATTTCGCCGCCCAAAACGCCGATGCGATCTTCTGCCGACACGAGTCGTTCACCGAGTCGCGCGCCTATTACCAGGACCTCAAACAGCGCGCTGCCAGCGCCGGTCGCAATCCGGACAAACTGTTCGTCCTGCCGGGCATCAGCCCCATCACCGGGCGTGATCGCGAAGAGGTCGAGCGTCGCTATCAAGAGGCCGCAGACCTGGTCGGCATCGAAGACGCCATCGTCGCCCTGGGCCGCCCGTTCAACGACTACAACTTCAGCGGTCACGATCTGGACGCCCCCTTCCCCGACCTCGGCGACCTGGGCGCCAACAGTCACAAGGGTACGTCCGAGCGAATCAAGCAACTGGCCCGTGACGAGCACCTCACCTTGCGCGAAGTGGCCCTGCGCTTTGCCAAACCCGAGCGGGATTTCGTCGGCCTGCCCAAGGAGGTAGCGGACGCCGTGCAAGCCTGGTTCGAGGGCCACGCCGCCGACGGCTTCATCATCAACTCGCTGCTGCCCGACGGCCTCGAATACTTCACCCGCTACGTGGTGCCGATCCTTCAGCAACGCGGCCTGTTGCGCACCGAGTACCCCGGCCTGACCCTGCGCGACAACCTCGGCCTCGAGGTGCCGGCCAATCGCAACGCGGCCCTGCGCCGCAACGAAGAAGTGGCCTGAAAACCGATTCCCCACCCGCCGTGGCCGTGGGCTCCGGCACTCGATTGCAAAGGACACCTGCCATGTTTGCCGAAAAAATACAGCGCCCCGCCACGGCGATCCGCGCCACCGCCCTGGAGCCGACCATCGGCGCGCAGATCGAAGGCGTCGATCTGCGCCACCCCCTCGACGCGCAAACCCGTGATCAGATACGTGCGTTGCTGCTCAAGCACAAAGTGTTGTTCTTCCGTGACCAACACATCGATACCGCCCAGCAGTTGGCCTTCGCTCGCCAATTCGGCGAGCTTTACCAGCATCCAACCACTCAGAAACAGGACCACGAGCGGCCCAACGCTCACCTGATCCTGGCCAGCGAAGCCCGCGACCGTTATGGCGATGCCCGCAAGGGGCGCTGGCACACCGATACCAGTTGGATGCTCAAACCCACCTTCGGCGCCGTGCTGCGCGCCGTGTCGCTGCCCGAAACCGGCGGCGACACGCTGTGGGCCGACACGGGACTGGTGTACCGCAGCCTGCCGACGGCGCTGCGCGAACGCATCGACAACGCCTTCGTCACCCACAACTTCAAATCCTCGCTGGACAAGGTCGGCTACAACTATCCGATCCTCGCGCACCCGCTGGTGCGTACCCATCCCGAAACGGGTGAAGATGCCCTGTTCATCAATTTTTCGATGTCGCCGCAGATTCTCGGCCTGTCACTGGAGGAAAGCCGCGAGATCGTCGGCCTGCTGCTCAAGGAAGTGAGCAACCCCGAATACCAACTGCGCTTCAAGTGGCAGCCGGGCGATGTAGCGTTCTGGGACAACCGCGCTGCCCTGCACTACCCGGTCTACAACTACGGCGACTTCCCCCGCGTGATGGAGCGGGTACTGATCGCCGACGATGACATTCCCCATCGCCGCAGAACATAGCCAGGCCATCCACAATGGCGGGCCAGCCGTAGGAGCGTTCATCGGCCGCGAAAGACCCACCACCGCCCATGGCCAAAAAACGCGCACGAACAAAAACGCCGCTCATCTCTGAGCGGCGTTTTCAATGAATTTGGAGCGGGAAACGAGA